>CAYUXD010000072.1:0-9485 GCA_964448655.1 uncultured Eubacteriales bacterium | reverse complement strand
TGCCTTGTTTCACCTGCAATATCCAAAGCTCTTCTGACTCCGTAACACAATCCTGAATTTTTGGCTGCTATGATTTCCATATTTCTAGAAATTTGGTCGACCAAATATAATACATTAGAAAGGGCTTGTTTGTCAATCTAAATAGCGGTAATATCTTAACTTAGCGTCAGTTTGGAGGGTTGAGAAAAGGCCCTATCCCCTTCTTTATTACCTCGTTGGAAGATGGCATATTTTTGATTTCAATTCTTTTATCAGGATGCAGTTCTTCGAGGCTGGAGAGGATAAATTTTACAGCAGCCAAGTGGCGAGCCACTCTTAACTTTAGGGGGATTCCTTCTTCACCATAGGGGACAAAAAGTAGTCCAAGCTTTGCTGCCTTGGCGTAATTCTTATCTTTTCCTTCAACAATCAGGGCAGGGGATGTCTTTCCTTTGAGCCTTCCGTGAGAAGCATTCGCGCTCTCAAGAAGGATGGCCATAATATGAGCATGGTCTCCCCATTCTCGGTGGCTCAAACCCCGAAGGTTTACCGGAGAAGCTTCCAGGCGAAACTCAAAGCCTTCAATCTGGAGTTCCATGAGAGCAAGAGCTGCAAGGTCTGCACTGTTTTCATGGAAGACAATAGCGTTGATAACTGGGTATTCGGGAGCTGCCTCGTGCAGGTCGAGGGCAAGGTCAATTTTTTCTTTTTTGATAAGCTCCATGATTCCAGAGGCTATTTTCTCTGTTAGAGAGCCAGTCTTTCTTCCAGGATAGCAACGGTTGAGATTTCTGCTTTCTGCGCCGGAGAGCTTTTGGCCCGCAGGGTTGATGTATAGAGAGGGATCCGGCCATTGGTGGATTGGATTAGTCAAGCGAGAGCCGTAGCGAAAGCGCCTTGTGCTCCCCGGTGTTTCAAGAGAATATCTCTGGGGATTTCCTTCCTGGGGCTCGCTGTGGGTAAAGCCGCTGTTGTTAGCCCGGGGAACAATAATGATTTTTCCTGTTGAAACTTGAATATTTTCGATAAGAAGTACCGCTGTTATGAATCCTGCTGGTTCATTGGGGTGTGTCCCTCCCAGGATCAAAAGGTTTCCTCCCTTTTCTTGTCCTTCGTAAAGAAAAACATCTGTGTCTCCCCACGTGTTCTTCAATCCTGGAAAGTAGGAGCTGAGCATTTTTTTGGATGTAAGTCCTTGGCTGGGGAAGATAGCCTCTTTTTTTTGCATGCTGAGAAATTTGAGAGCGGAGAGGAAACAAATAGCTATGGCAAAGAGAAGAAGAAGAGCGGAGATGAAGTTTCCCTTTATATTCTTCATGGTCTATTTGATCAAAAAGAGCCGGAGGAGAAACATGATAAGAACAAGAGCAACACTGACCTTGTTCCATAACTTTTTCTCGCGCCAAAGACACCAGATGAGATGGCATGTCAGGTAAAAAACTATAAGATGGTAAACGGTTTGCATTTTTTCCTCTAAATCAGTTTATCTAAAAAAGGAGCGAAGTGTAATACGGCCACTCCCATTACAAGTTCAAACAGAGCAGGCAGGAGGCAATGCCGGAGGACTTTAAAATAATTGGCCTCTCCAACTACTTGAGCAGCAAAGATGCCAGCCAATGCTGTGGGCGGCATTAAATCCCCTAAGCCTGCCACAGCTGATAAGGCAGCAGAAGTTATGATAGCATTCTTATTTATAAGGGCCAGTATGAATGGAACTCCCAGTATAGAAGCAGATCCGAAGGCAGAGACAGCCCCGAATAGCGGCATGCTGGTGGCAATCCCGAGGTAGAGAAGGAGAGGAGGCAGAGAGAGAAAGGAGATAACTATCCAGCCTCTTGCACCTGTTAAGGTCATGATCTGGATGAACATGCCCACACCTACTAAAATACAGGATATGGGTATAGATTGCTGTATTGCCTTTTGTGTAGTCCTGAAAAAATTAAAGGGTCTGCCGCAGCCAAGTCCTATGAGGCTTCCCACAAGAAATATAGCTGGTATACCTAAATCAGGCATGATTCTGGGGAGGATGCTTTGACCGAGCATCAAAACAAGGACTACAATCAAGGGAAGATACAACCGAAAGCGATATTTTTTGGAATAGGATGGAGGGAGTGCAGCTTTCATTTTTTCATATTCAATGATTTTAATATCTTTGTATCCCAGCCATAGAGATATAATGATAGCAAGAGGGATGACTATGATCAGGAGGGGAAGGGTGAGTCCCACATAGGGCATATCAACTCCTCCTCCCATGATCATGACCAGGATGTTTACCGGAGGGGCAATCATACCCAGAATTCCTCCCATGGCTATTAAGGCTCCTGTCTTTACTTTAGGAAGCCCCATTTTCATGAGAACTGGAGCAACAAGAGCTCCTGTGGTGAGGACCGCAGCTGTAGAGGAACCTGTGATCATTCCTGGAAACATGATCAAAACCATGACAGAGAGAAGGAGAGCGAATTTTCTCTTATAGAAGGTTCTTAGCATGAGGGATGTGATTGAGTCCAGAATGCCCGATGCTTGGAGAACATTCATGAAAATCATGGCGGTGACTATGATAAGGATAGTGTCAAAATAACCAAAGCTTCCTTCAACAAGATGACGCAGACTTATCCCTTCTCCTCCCATGATACAGCCGGCAAGGGCAGAAAAGGCAAGAGAAACACCTATAGGCAGTTTCAGTATCATTGCCAATAGCGCAAAGATCGCTACCATGAAAAAGAAGATGAGGTATTCTGGCATTTTTTATATCATAGGGGCAGGCCCCTTTTTCTGATGTTCTGCCCGCAAGTTGAGAATGTCCTCTTTCTTACAGAAAAAGGGGCCTGCCCCCTTTTTCCTTATCAAAGGCAAAATTGCGAAAAAGAAATCAAATCCTTTTACTTAAGTTCTCTCCTTTAAGCCCTGTTCGTTGAATTTCTTATACTTCTATTATCCTTTTGGAAAGCTTACGGGAGAAAATCTTTTCTTATTTGAACGCGTCTTTTAAAGGAGTTAGGACATCTGCTGTTTTTTCAACTTCAACCAGGGGAATTTTGTGCTCTTCACAAATCTTGGTGAAGAGCTTGTCTTTGTTCCCGGATTTTACGACGATGACCATTTTGGCCTTAGGAAGGAAAACCGATATCAATGCATCTGAAATCTGGCCTCTTCTTGCTTCTCCGCCAAGATGGAGACAAAGGAGAGGTATGTTCTTCTTTTGAGCCTCTCCAACGAGCAGGTTGACCCTTTCCCTTTCTTTAGCTATATCAAGACCCGCCGCTCCAAGACCTTTCATGCTTACCCCTAAGACCAGGGCAAGAGTTTTTATGTTCTCTAAATCTTTTGGAGTGGCAGTTTTGGAGAGAATAAAGTTGAGCTCTCCTCTTTTTGCCAGGACCGAAACCAGCCGGACCTCAGCACTCTGACCCGCAGATGTAATAAGGAGAGGTTGTTCAAAAAGTGATGAAGCTACTATTTTTTCTTCCTGAGGAAATATCGCCAGGATAAAAAAAGTGAGAAGGAGAAAAGTCATAAAAAAGTTCTTTTTCATCATTTCATCCTTAAAATAAATTTTAGGCTTTGTCCCAAAGTCACATTATGACATACCATCAAATAACCTTGGGATAAAGCTAAATCTAAGAACAAATTGGTTCAAAGGCTCTGTTGATGACAAAGATTTGACCGTATTTTATCGTCAGCAGTGGTCCTTATTTTATATAGATTCACCATATTAGTATCCTGCTCCGTATCCATCCCTGCGGGAATCAGCCCCACCCAAAATTACTTTTTTATCCTGGAGGATCAGTATGCCCTGGGCACCGCCAAAATACTTATCAAAAGCTTCCCTGATTCTAGTCTCATGCCCTATTTTCTTCAGAGTTTCAACGATTTCTTTTGGAATTCTTGATTCGAGAGAGATGCTTTTAGGTTTTCCCTGGGATGAATAAGTGAAAAAGCGGGGTGCTTCAATGGCTTCATCCAGAGACAGGCCGAAGTCAACCACATTGACGATAATCTGAGTAAGTGAGGAAAAAATTCTCGTTCCTCCTGGTGAGCCGAGAATTAAAAACGGATTTTCTTTTTTGAACATGATAAGGGGACCCATAGAGCTCAAGGGGCGTTTTTGGGGATTAGGGTAATTGGGCGAGTCTGGATCACGCGAGAAGTCATCCATTTCATTATTCAGCAGAAAGCCTGTGCCTTCAGGAATGATTCCCGAGCCGAAAAAATAATTAATGGTTTGAGTTAAAGAAACAATGTTTCCCTTTTTGTCAATAACGCAGACATGAGTCGTATTTCCATTATCGTTCTCTCTCACGTCGAATCTTCCGAAGGGATAAGAATCTTGAAGACGATCTGGCCTGATTTGAGAAACAATCTGAGCTGCATATTTTTTGGAAATAAGCTCCTCGACAGGTATAGAGATGAAATCAGGGTCACCAAGATATCTTGACCTATCGGCAAATACAAAGCGAAGAGCTTCGCAGAAATGATGGATGTAAGGGGCGGAGTTGAGGCCCCATTTTTTCACTGGCCAATTTTCTATGATATTGAGAAGCTGGATAATATGAAGCCCCCCGGAGCCCGGAGGTGGAAGCGTAAAAAGTGTGTAATCTTTGTAGGTTCCCTTCAGCGGCGTCTGTTCAACTGGTTCATAAAGTTCTAAATCTTTGAGGGTCATAACTCCACCTTTATCTTCCACTGCCTTCACTATCTTCCGGGCTGTTTCACCTTTATAAAATTCCTCAATGCCCTTGGAGGCGATAATTCTGAAGGTTTCGGCAAGATCCTGGTTTTGAAACAGATCTCCGGGTTCATAGGGAATGCCCTCGTTTAGGTAAATACTTCCCTCTCCTCCATTCATGATGATTTTTTCGTATTCATCTTTGTTGATGAGGCTGAAAGTTTGGCTCACAACGAATCCATTCTCTGCAATTTTAATGGCTTCTTGCATGACATCAGCCAGATTTTTTGTCCCGTATTTTTTTAGAGCATAAAACCATCCAGCCAGTGCGCCGGGGACAGCAACGGCCAGCCCGTTGGGTTCTATTTTGCCTTCATCGTTAAAAATTTCCCGAGGGATTCCGGAAGGAGCTTTTTCCCTGAAATTTATGACAGTCGCTCTTTTCTCTGAAGCAAGGTAGATGACCATAAATCCTCCACCTCCGATTCCGGAAGCAAAAGGTTCACTAGCGTTCAGGGCAAACGCTGTTGTCACCGCTGCATCGATGGCGTTTCCTCCTTTTTTTAACATCTCCAAGCCCGCCTTTGCAGCTAAGTGATGGGCAGCCACTACCATCCCTTTTCGCCCGACAAAATTGTAAGGCTGATGGCGGTCTGAAGGAGGCTCCGGGATTTTTATGTTCCTAGGTCGACAAGAAAAGGAAAACGCCAGTAATAAAGAAGTAATAAGAGAAAGGATTGTTTTTTTAGTGAACAGAGCTTTCATCTTCCTCAAGATCTTTCTCCTCCTCTAGAATTTTTGAAATCTCCTCTGGAGAGGGGAGATCCTTTATATCGGTTAGACCAAAATATGCTAAGAATTTATCAGTCGTCCTGTAGACCAACGGACTCCCTGGACTCTTTTTTCTTCCTACGATTTTGATCAGTTTTTTCTGAAGAAGAGTTTTGAGGGTGTGGCTGGAGTCCACTCCTCTCATGGCCGAGATTTCAGCCAGGGTAGCAGGCTGGTAGTAAGCGATGGCTGACAGAGCCTCCAAAGCTGCAGAAGAAAGTTTGGCTTTTCTTTCCAACTTGAAAAGACGCCTTATCCATAAGTCATGCTCAGGGCTTGTTGAGAAAAGATATCCACCTGCAGATTGGATGATTTGGATTCCCCTCTCATTTGTAACATAGCTTTCATAGCCAGCTCAACCTCCTTTTCTGGGTATTCTTTAAGAACATTTTTAATTTTCTCTAACGTCAGCGGCTCCAGGGAAATGAAGATCAAAGATTCGATGACTTCCTTCAGGCGGTTTTTCATTATTTTCTATTCACATAAGCTTCCTGGCGAAGCCTAACCTTAATCGGTTGGAATGGGCCTTTTTGGATGGCAATGACTATCCTGGACTTGATAAGTTCCAGAAGGCTGAGAAAAGAGACAAAAGCTTCTTCAAAAGATTCCTGCCGGATAAAATAATCCAAAAAATCTAGAAATGAGTTCTCCTTTAAAACAGCCATGATTTCCTTCATTTTTTCTTCTAAAGAAAATTCTTTCCTCCCGATGGTTCTTGTCTTTTTTTCCTCTTTTTTCCTCATGAGAGAAAAAAAGGATTCAGCCAGGTCGAAGAGAGAGACTTCCATGAAATCAGTCTCTTCTTCTGGAAACAGAGAGGGGAGAGCTGTTCTTTTCCACTTCTGCAGTTCATCTTCTTCCTTTTTTCTTAAAAGGAGACTGGCTGCTTTTATTTTTTGATAATCCAGAAGCTGGTCCACGAGAATTTGACGGGGATCTTTTTCTTCGTCTAAAGCTTTTTCTCGAGGGAGAAGCATCTGGGATTTGATATAGATGAGGAGCGAAGCTATGAGCAGAAATTCAGCTTCCCGGTCGAGATTTATGCTTTCCTTATGGTTGAGGTATTCCAAATATTCTCTGGTGATTGTGGCCATAGGAATATCATTGATGTCAATTTTTTTCTTCCTAATCAGAAACAGGAGAAGGTCCAGAGGGCCTTCGAAGACTTCTAACCTTACTTGATATGTTGCAGAGGTGTCCATAGAAATCGATTATTTTTTAAAGACCTATGGCAGATCTCACTTCTTCCATGGTCTTTTGGGCTACTCGTCTTGCTTTATCATTACCTTCTTCCAGTATTTCCCAAACAAGCTGAGGTCTTTTTTCGAACTTATCCCTTTTTTCCCTGTAAGAGGCAAGAAGATTGAGGAGGCTCTCGATGACCACATTTTTACATTCCAAACAACCTATTCCGGCTGTTCGACACCCCTGAGCCAATTCCTCTCTTCGTTTTTTTGCCACAAATGCTCTGTGCAGAGTAAACACGGGGCAGTCTTCTGGGACTCCAGGATCTGTCCTGCGTTTGCGTCTGATATCAGTCTTCATGGTTGATATTTTTTGTCGAATTACTTCCGGTGTGTCTTTGAGAAAAATCGCATTCCCGTAGGATTTGCTCATTTTGCGCCCGTCTGTCCCGGCTAGCTTGGGGACTTCTGTGAGAAAAGTTTGAGGCTCAGGAAATATGTTGCCGAAAAGGCGATTGAATCGCCTTGCCACTTCTCGGGCAAATTCAAGGTGAAAAGCCTGGTCTTCGCCTACAGGCACGGCATCTGCTTTGTAGGTAAGGATATCAGCTGCTTGAAGCACAGGATATCCGAGGAATCCGTATGTGTTCAGGTCTTTATCAGGAAGCTCCCTCTGCATTTCTTTGAATGTGGGAACCCTTTGCAGCCAGGGAAGGGGGATAACCATCGAAAGGAGCAGATGGAGCTCAGCATGCTCTTTGATATCTGATTGCACGAAAAGAACGCTTTTTTTCGGGTCTAATCCTGTGCTCAACCAATCCACAGCCACTTCAAACGTAAAGTCTTTAATGACCTTTGAATTCTGGTATTCAGAGCTGAGAGCGTGCCAGGTGACAATAGTGTAGTAGCACTTGTATTCCTCCTGGAATTTGATCCAGTTACGCAGAGCCCCAGCCAGATGCCCAAGATGGAGGGGTCCTGTAGGCCTCATTCCGCTGAGAACAACTTTTTTCTTTTTTTCTCCCATTTTATGCCACGGCAATGGCCGCTATTAAAATATAGATGGGTCTAAAAATAAGATTAAGAAACCCGATAAAAAGTAATCCAAGGATAATAAGAAATCCATAGGGTCGGATTCGATCGTATTTTTCTGCGGCTTTATCAGAAAGAAGACCCATCAGGATCCCGCTTCCATCCAGCGGAGGAACAGGGATCAGATTGAAGATAGCAAGAAAGCAATTTATGAAGGCGAAAAAATACAAGATTAATGCCAGACCTTCAAGAGGATAGAATCCCCGCGGGAGTCCCCCCCCTCTAAAGATGAAAGCTCTGAGAAAGTGCCTCACATTGGGGTTTAACGCTTTCAGGAGCACAATACCTATTAAGGCCAATGCAGCCACAGATAGGTTTGAGACAGGGCCAGCCGCTGATATCCAGAGATTGTCGCGGCGTGGATTTTTCAGGTTAAGAGGATTGACTGGAACAGGTTTAGCCCAGCCAAAAAGGAACGGGGATCTCATCACTATCAGGATTAAAGGAAAAATAATCGTGCCTATGGGGTCGACGTGAGCTATAGGATTGAGCGTGACCCTTCCTAGACTGTATGCGGTGGGGTCTCCAAGTTTGTAGGCGGCCCACCCGTGAGCTGCTTCATGCACCGTAACAGCAAAGAACAGGGCAAAAACCATGACTATGTAGGATACAATACTCATTTTTAGCCAGAGCTATTTATAACATAAGAGCTCCGAGTCGTAAAGAATAAAGAGCAAAATAGTAAAGAGCGAAGACGGAAAAGGCGAATGACATGTCCCAAAGTGCGAAGCGATATATGGAAAAAAGGGGACAGGCTACTTTTTTAATGAAAAGTTGCCTGTCCCCTTAAATCAGCTCTTAAATCAGCTTTTCAATATTTTATCGACTTCTTCTTTGTCGACATCCAGGACATAAGAAATATCGCTTACGTTCGCTGCATCTTGAGTTAAAGCGGCGATGTCATCTCGAGTGATGTATTCAAGAGCAAACTTTCTGTTTCCTGCCATGAGCTGCCGCAGGCCCTGGCTGAGTCTTTGAAAATAAGTGAATACTCCGATAGCACCAGTAGGAATTTGTTTGAATTTTTCTTTGTATTTTGCCTTTAATTCTGTAGCT
Organism: uncultured Eubacteriales bacterium; assembly: GCA_964448655.1. Taxonomy (GTDB): domain Bacteria; phylum Acidobacteriota; class Aminicenantia; order Aminicenantales; family Aminicenantaceae; genus SOIV01. The sequence goes on along the minus strand of CAYUXD010000072.1, from coordinate 677 downwards.
GTTACGAATATTTCCTCAGTCGTGTCTCCAAACCGCTCAACATAGACAGGAATCTGTCCTTCCTCTATTCTCTTGCCGATGGTTTTTCCTACCATTGCAGCTGCAAGAGGAGATCTGGCCATACCCACTGCTTTAAAATAAGGAGTTCCTAAGGCAAGCACCTTGAAAATCTGGTCTTCGAAAGTGATTCCTCCAGCAGCGACAGTGTCGGGTATATATTCTCCTTTGGCATCGAGTCTACGGAGATACTGGTAAAGCAAGGACCATATTTCAACGCTGGGAATGCCCCATTCGTTCATCATCCGCCAGGGGCTCATTCCTGTTCCGCCGCCAGCTCCATCGACCGTGAGCAGGTCGATTTTTGCTTTTGAGGCGAATTTGACCGCTCGAGCCAGATCTGCAGGCCTGTAAGCTCCGGTTTTGAGGAAAACGTATTTTGCTCCCGCTCGTCTCAATTCCTCGACTCTTCGCATAAAGCTTTCTTCCTCAACCATACCCAGTCGAGAGTGTCTTTCGAACTCTTTAAAGCCGCCCTTTTCAAAGGCTTTAATCACGTTTGGGTCCTCAGGGTCAGGAAGAACGATGTAGCCTCTTTTCTTCAACTCCTGGGCTTTTTTAAGGCTTTTGATCTTAACTTCCCCACCTATGTCTTTAGCTCCCTGGCCCCATTTCAGCTC
>CAYUXD010000071.1:1938-9524 GCA_964448655.1 uncultured Eubacteriales bacterium | reverse complement strand
TAAGCGTTCATCCTGAAACGGACCAGGAAAAAGTGGCACGCAATGTGGCAGATTACAATTTTGTTGCCATCCCTGTCGTTGATTCTGAAAATAAGCTGATTGGTGTAGTAACCGTTGACGATGTTATCGATGTTATCAATAAGGAAGCCACTGAAGATATTTATAAAATGGCTTCTTTGGATACAACCGATAGAATTCAGGACAGCCCTCTGAAATCCATGAAAAAGAGGCTCCCCTTTCTCATATTCAGCCTCCTCACCGCCTCTCTCGCTCCCTTTGTTGTCCACTATTTTGAACCTACTATTAAAGCTTTTGTAACTTTAGCTGTTTTCATGCCTCTGGTTGCAGCCCTGGGAGGGATTGCAGGAAACCAGACCATAGCGATCATCGTGAGAGAAATTGCCATCGGCCAGGCTGCTTGGATCACCGCCAGAAAAGCACTGTTTAAAGAAATGCTGGTTGGCATCGGAAATGGCATTATCATCGGGATAATCTTGGCTGCTGCCTCTTATCTATTAATCAAAAATCCATATTTAGGCCTTATCTTGGGATTGGCCATCATTGTTAATCTCTTCATTGCCGCCCTCTTTGGCACCCTCATCCCTTTATTCCTGAAATTACTCCGGTTGGACCCAGCACTGGGATCAGTTAATCTTCTCACTATGTGCACTGACACGGTTGGTTTACTCTCTTTTCTTGGGCTGGGAACCCTCTTCTTAAGTAAACTCGTGTAATCCACTCATGCCTCTTGAGCAATCTGAAGCCATCGTCTTACGAAGCTTTAACGTCGGCGAGCAGGATAAAATCGTTGTCCTCTTTTCTCGAGATAAAGGAATTATAAAAGGCATTGCTAAAGGTGCTCGAAAATTCGGCAGTCGTTTTGGATGCAGTTTAGAACCTTTGTCCCTGGTTAAAGTATTTTATTATGAAAAAGAAATAAAAGATTTAATCACTGTAAGCAACTGCGATCTCGTTGAATCTTTTTTTGAGATCCAGGACGACCTTCAAACATCCTTCACCCTTAGTTATTTTGCCGAACTTATCGAAGAATTTTCTCCTTCAAGGGCAAAAGACGACACTCTCTACCGCTTATTGCTTTCTGTCCTGAACTCGATTAAAGGCGGAGGAGATTTAAACTTTTTAACTCGGTATTTTGAAGCCTGGCTTCTTAAAATAAATGGAGTGCTTCCAGATTTAAATAAATGCAAAAAATGTCGGAAGATCCTCACTGACTCTGGTTGGCTCTCTCCTAAAAAAGACGGTGTCTTCTGCGGCCACTGTGCATCCCACAAAAGAGAAGGAATTAAGCCTGAATTAGGCTCGTTTGTTCAATGGGTCAAAAAAAACACTCCTCCGAAAAAAGGGCCTTTGCCCTTCTCCCCCCCAGAACTTGAGGGTATCAAGAAAACACTCCAGGACATTATCATCTTTCATCTCGAAAAAAAACCTAAAACCCTTCGCTATTTGAAATAGCGGACGGGGTCACGGACGGGGTCAGGTCTTGTTTATTGCTATTTTTAAATTAGGTCAAGTCTTGCTTTTTGCTTATATTAAAAATCTCATACAAACACATCAAAATCTCACTGCAAGGATAAAGGCGACATAGATATCTCCTGTCTTCAGGAGGAAATTGCCACGCTCTCCTGCCCATATACAAAAAGAGCGAGGTTGCCCGCGGAGTAATGCATTAGTATAAACTGCGTTTATATGAGTAAAGGCAAAAAGCAAGACCTGACCCCAGCAGCTTGATTTTTTGGTAGAAAAGAATAAACTATAAATCTTTCACGGAGATAAAAAATGAAAGGAGAAAACGTGAGTCAATGCAAAATATGCGGCAAAAATATTGACCCTAAAATTCCCTTTTTTGTAATTTCCTTCAATAAAGAAGCTCTCGAGAAGGGAACCAAGAAAATAATCCAATCCGAAGAAGGAGCTTCTATCTGTGAAGAATGCGGCAACGAAGGTCTCACCTCAGTTCTCAGGCATCTGAAGCTCATCCATGATTCTGATACTGAGCTCAATAGAAAGATGCAATCAATAGAGAAATCAATCAACATGGAAGCTTTGATGAAAGAGTTTGGAATTTCAGGGGAGAAAGTGGGAACTAAGAATCAATATCTGGCAAAATGCCCCTTTCACGATCAAGAATCATCTTTCTTAATCGATGCTAAGACAAAGGAATATTTCTGCTTCTGTGAAGGATTGAGAGGAGATGTTTTCAGCTTCGTTATCAATTACGATAGAGACGTCAACCATAAACACATGACTTTGAAACAGGCCGTTGATTATCTGATGGAAAAATTCCCGATTCAATAGCTTGCACTCTTCATAATATTATCCTGATAAAGTCTAAAAGGAGAAAGAAGATGCGATTTAAACGAGCTCTGTTAATTTTTGCTATTTTCTTTTTGTCTGTCGGAGTAACCTCCCTTTCCCTCGCTGATGAAGGCATGTGGATGCCGCATCAGATGAAAGACCTCAACCTAAAGGATTTAGGTCTCAAGATGAATCCAGATGACCTTTACAAAAAGGACGGAACAGGCCTGATGAGCGCAGTGGTCTATCTGGGTGGCGGAACGGGAGAGTTTGTGAGCCTCGAAGGTCTTATCCTGACAAATCATCATGTTGCTTTCGGCGCCTTGCAGCGAGCTTCTACTGAGGAAAAAGACTACATCAAAAATGGATTCATTGCCTGGAGTAAAGACGAAGAAATCTCTGCCAAAGGATACATTGCGGATGTTCTTTTAGGATATGAAAAGGTGACAGATGAGGTCTTATCCCGTATAAGCCCTCAAATGACTTACATGGAGAAATACAATGCCATCGACAGGGCAAAGAAAAAATTGATTGCCAGAGCAGAAAAGGAAGGAAAAGACATCCGTTGCACTGTAGCTAGCATGTACAGCGGAAATGAATATTACCTTTTTCGGTTCAAAAGAATAAAGGATATTAGACTCGTCTACGCCCCGCCGCAGGATCTCGGAAATTTCGGCGGGGACATAGACAATTGGATGTGGCCTCGTCACACATGTGATTTTGCGTTCTTAAGAGCTTACGTTTCAAAGGATAATGTCGGCGTTGATTTCAGTCAAAACAATGTCCCCTATAAGCCAAAATCCATATTGAAGATCTCTATCGATGGTTTCAAAGAAGGAGATTTTACTTTTGTCATGGGATATCCTGGAAGGACATACAGAAATTATACTCTTTCTGAACTTCAATTTGACATGGACGCCATGTTGAAAAGAATGGAAACCTATAAAGATACTATCGCCTTCTTTGAAAAAGCTGGAGAAGAGTCGAGAGAGATTCAAATCAAATATGCACGTTTGATTACAGGGCTTAATAACTCTCTAAAGAATTATCAGGGAAAAATTGAGGGAATGGGGAAAACTTCTATCGTTGACCGGAAAAAATCCCAAGAAAAGGATTTTCTGGAATGGGTAAATAAAGACAGGGAAAGACAGAAGGAATGTGGAGAAATTCTGGGAAAAGTTAAAAATTTTATGGAAAAATATTCCGAGTATTACTGGAAAGACAACTTGCTCTCAGGACTTGTGAGTTCTTATTTTGGCCCAGCCTTAATTGCCCAGGGATACCTTGTTTCGAGAACAGTGGTGGAGATGCAGAAACCGGATTTGGAAAGAGAGCCTTCTTACCAGGAGCGGGATTTGCCTGATATTAAGATGAGAATCCAGCTTGCAGAAAAAGGTTATGACCTCAAAACTGACAGAAGCTTCTTAAAGTTCAGGCTCAAGAAACTTTTTGACTATCCTGAAGACCAGGTCCCTTCAGCTTTTAAAGGAATCGTAGGAAAACATTCGGAAAAAGCTGTGGATGATTATGTCGATCATCTCTTTGATAAAACGTCCCTTGCCGATCCTAAAAAAAGACTGGAGCTTCTCAACAAGAAGCCGGCCGAGCTGATGAAACTCAACGATCCCATCCTCAATCTTGCAGCAGAACTTGAAAAAGAAATGAAAGTCCTGAGGGAAGAAAAGAAAGCCCTCGATCAAGAGCGTCTGGAATTGAAAAAAGTCTATGTGGATTCTCTTATGAAGCTGAAGGAAGGGAGAATTGCTCCTGACGCTAACTCTACAATTCGTTTTACCTATGGATTTGTCGAGGGGTATTATCCCAAAGACGCTGTATACTATCTTCCCCAAACAGCTTTAAAGGGAGTAATCGAGAAAGACACCGGGAAATTCCCTTTTCATGTTCCTGAGAAACTTAAAGAGCTTTATACGGAAACAGATTTTGGTCCTTATATCGATAAAAAACTAAAAGATATCCCGGCCTGCTTCCTCAACACCACAAACGTCACTGGAGGAAATTCAGGCTCTCCTACCCTCAACGCAAAAGGAGAACAGGTAGGCATCATTTTTGATATGACCTATGAGAGCGTTATAGGAGATTACTATATCGTTCCAGAACTGCAGAGAACTATAAGCGTCGATATCCGCTATGTTCTTTTTATAACTGATAAATTTTCAGGCGCAAAGCATATTATTAAAGAATTAGGATATTAAAACAGACTGGCTTGAAATTTTTATTCGTTACATCTTCTCTCGTTCAATCTTACTGAAGGATTCACGACTAAATATTATTGTTGAATATCGCCTTTGAATTCATGTCTATCTTCGTCCATTCAAGACTATTCAATATGTTTAAAAGGAATTAATTTTATTTGAAATTCGTATTTTTTTGTGTTATGAGTTATTCAAACAGTGATTCATCAAAAATCACTTAGGGAGGCTACTGATGACTAGGAAAAATCTCTCTCTTTTCCCTTTTTTATTTATATTTATTATTCTTCTTGCGACATTTTCTTTTTCCCAACAGAGAGGCAGTATAGAAAAAATTGTTATTTCTAAGACTGAAAAAACTCTTGAAGTTAGGGTGTTTTTAAGCTTTTTCTCTTACTTCCGTCAGTTTGAACTGTCTGGACCTAATCGAGTTGTCATCGACTGTTTTGACACAAGAAGTATTAAGGCACCTCGTTCCCTCAGGGTGAATGCTCTTGGAGTCCGTGGAATCAGAACAGGCATGTATAAGCCTGGTATAGCCAGAGTTGTTTTTGACATGATCGATCAAATTCCCCCTTATAAAATCGAGAGTATTGAGAATGGATTGAGAATATTATTCTGGCCAGAAGAAGAAAAGGTTATTGAAGAAAAAGTAAAAATAGAAATAGGAGATGCGATTTGCGGCATAAAGGTCAGCCCTGTGAAGGCAAACGTGAATGATCCGATATTTTTGGATATGAGCGGCTCTAAGAATGCCAAATCCATGGAAGTAGAAGTTTTTGACAAAGAGGGGATAAAAATCACCTCCAAGAAGCTAACTCCAGGGAATCCCAAATGGGAAACAAGATTCGATAAACCGGGAGAGTATTTTTTTAAGGGAAAAGCTTTCAGCACAGAGGATAAGCCGTCTGAAAATCTCTGTGAAGCAAGAACATACATCAATTCGCCTCCTGTCAGCAGATTGGAGTGCAGCCCATGTAAAAGTCAAATCCAAAAACCCATAACTTTGGACGCAACAGGTTCTGCTGATCCCGATGGAGAGGTCCTAAGGATTGACTTTGAGATCACCGATGAAGAGGGAAATATAGTTGATAGATTTACAGATAACGAAAAGCCATTTTCCTGGGAAAAAGTATTTGAAAATAAAGGAGTGTATACTATAACAGCTATCGGGACGGATGATTTTGGCGCAGTGTCCGAACCAGCCCTAATTAAGGTAGTAGCAAGGGAAGGCAAAAAGAGACTTTTCATCCTGTTCGATGCAGGTGCTACGGCTGCCCGAGGACAGGGTGCATCATATTCTTGGTATATGGGAGGACGGCTGGGCATAGTCTATCAGATCCTTCCCGGCGCATTAGATATTATTATCTCAGGAGGAGGAGCCTATACTACTGAAAGTGCGCCCTGGAAGTCATTCTACAATGGAAACGTGCTTTTAAATTTCCACCTCGGCCCTGTTTTCATCGGAGCTGGTGCAGGTGTCGCGACAAAACACAAAGAAACATTGCCAAAATCCTATGGTGAAGCCATAGCCAATATCGGGATCGATATGTTTTCAATTAGTAGAACTAAAATCTCTATCCTCTTTGAAGCAGCGGGACCTGTTACGGATTTATCATTCAAAGAGCACCATAAATTAGCGCTTGGTTTCAGGCTTACGTTTTAGTCTAAAGAAAAGTCCATCTTCAAGAAGCCAAGGAGAAATCCTTGGCTTTCCCGTTAATTATCTTCTTACTTGCTATTCCCCCAGAAGGAAATACCCTAGGCTTTCCCGTTAATTATCTTATTATTTGGCTTTGTCCCAAGACCTATTATTTATTATCCCCCGACATTTGATCAATATGGAAAGGATCTTGCTTTATTTCAACGGACCGACTGCTTTCTCGACTGCCTCTAAAATCTCCCCGGATTCCACAATCTCCTTGAGCTTGTTGATATCATCATAGAGAGGACGATCTTCCTCAAGGTGATCGACATACTTGCGGATAATGCGAGCAGCTGCTTGTACTCCTTTGCCTGGCTTGATAGGCTTTCGAAAATCTACGGCCTGGGCACCGGCCATTAATTCCACAGCAAGCACGGCCTGAGCATTATCGATAATTTGCCGAGTTTTTAGAGCTGTGGTCATTCCCATGCTGACAAAGTCTTCCTGGTCGGCTGCAGCAGGAATGGAACCCGTGGCAGCTGGGTGAGAGAGTATTCTGTTTTCACAGACAAGTGCACCTGCCGTATACTGAGAAAGCATCAAACCCGAAAACATCCCGGCTCCTTTGGTTAAAAATGCTGGCAACCCCACACTCAAATGGGGATTCATCAGCCTGTTCGTCCTCCTCTCAGAAAGAACACAGACAGTGGTGATTGCTATTCCCAAAAGTTCAAGGGCAAAAGCCATAGGAGTTCCCTGAAAATTGGCTCCTGTAAGCACCAGGTCATCTTCAGGAAAGAAAGTTGGATTATCAGCAGCACCATTAAGCTCGGTCTCGAGCATGTAGCGGGCCCACTTGAGAGCATCCCGGGCTGCCCCCATCACCTGAGGGGTGCTCCGCAAACTGTAACAATCCTGGACTTTTTTACCTGGCTGAGCTAAAAGCTTGCTGCCTTCTGTTATTTGTCTGATATTTTCGCTCGCTTCCAGCGCTCCAGGGTATCCGCGAACTTTATGCAGCCTTTCATCATAGGCCATCATGTTGGCGTTGAGGACTTCTAAAGTCATGGCCGCAGCAATCTCCGAATTTTTTATCCAGCGTTCTGCATAGTATATCTCCAGAACTCCCAGGCCGACTATGACGTTGGCACCGTTAATCGTGGCTAAACCGTCCCGGGCTTCATAGACGATAACCGGAATGCCAGCTCTCTCCATCGCTTCCTTCCCAGGCAACCGCTCTCCTTTATAAAAAGCCTCCCCCTCCCCCATGGGCACGAGTGCCATCTGAGCCATAGGAGAAAGATCGCCACATGCTCCGACCGAACCTTTTTCACAGACAACAGGTGTTACTCCTTTGTTCAGCATTTCCTTCAACGTCTCCACGACAACAGGCCTCAAACCTGAATGACCATGGC
>CAYUXD010000071.1:0-1928 GCA_964448655.1 uncultured Eubacteriales bacterium | reverse complement strand
CAATTTATCCGGCTCAGGATAGCTGCCCGGACAACCTCGATGGGTAAGGGTTTTCCATATCCTGCAGCATGGCTGTAAACTAAATATCTCTGGTATTTTTCCACCTGCTCTTGAGTCAAAACAACTTCCGAAAGTTCCCCGATGCCTGTGTTGACTCCATAAATTATCTCTCTTTTCTTCATTTTTTCCTCGAGAAGGTCTCTGCATTTTTTGATTCTTTTCATCGCCTCAGGATGAATAGCTATTTTTTCGCCTTCCCGAGCAACTTGGACAACTTTTTCTACGGTGAGGCTATGTCCGTCCAGTGTAATTGTCATGATTTTTCCTCCTTAAACTATGTACCCGTCTGAATCATCGGGATTAAACATTATCAGTTTTATTATTTTTTTGGTACTTAGCATTCTATTTTATATTTTTGTTATAACTTATGAAAGTAATTCAAGTTATGCAAGCCTGACCCCAAAAAAGTTCCTTCTTTAGCCAAAGATAAACTATCGTAAAAATGGCAAAAAACAGGCTAAATACTACTATATTTAACCTGATCGTCTTTGTGATGGCTAAGACAAAGAGTAAATCAAAGAGCCACATGCCCATGGCTAGCAAGGAAGCCATGAAGCCGTATTTTTTCAGCTTTATCAGCCCGAAAGCGCCTACATAAAGAAAAATAGACAAAACGATATCCGGAGCGGCAATGGCATTGTAGACAGCAGGATCAACAGGTATTGTCGAAGGAAATACCTTTCCAAGCAATCTTGCCAGCCAAAAAATATCTATAGCAAAAGCCGCAAAGAACATAACTACTGAAATGACAATCAATCCTAACGGAACCTTCTTGGGCTCAGTTCTCAACATTTGACTTTTATAGGAACCGTGATCGGGGTCGGAATATGTTTAGGTTCGAAAAATGATTTGGTTCCGGTCTCAGCATTTGACATATTTAGCATCCAGGAGAAAAAAACTAACTAAGAATGTTAGACAGAAAAAGAAGACATGTCAAATTTTTCAAGGGAACATCCCCATTATTTAAAAAGAATAGTACTTAGGGAACGTTCCCATTTTAGCATTGGGAAATCTTCCCCATTTATAAAAATTAATAAAAGTATAAAGCTCTAACCCGGCTGTTTCCATAGAGCTTGAGATACCCCCTTTTTGCCCCTTTAGCTTTTCAGTTGACATCTTCTATAGGGAAATATATAAGTAAAACCTCTTAAACTCAAACTGAGAAAAATTTCCAATTTTTGGAGGAAAAATGGCAAAAGAAATGAAAAAAATCATGGTCACTGGCTCAGTTGGGCAAATTGGATCTGAATTGACCATGGCTTTAAGAAAGAAATATGGCAACGACAATGTCCTCGCCACCGGCCACAGAACCAAACCCAAACCTGAACTCCGCGATTCTGGCCCGTTTGAATTCATCAATGTCACCAAAAAGGAGACGATCGAAGAAGTCGTTAAAAAATACAACATCGACACCATCTATCATCTTTCCGCCATCCTTTCTGCTGTGGGAGAAAAAAATCCTGTACTCTGCTGGGATGTGAACATGAACGGAACCTATAACATCCTTGAAGTGGCCTTGGACCATGAAATGACGAGAATCTTTATTCCCAGTTCTATCGCTGCTTTTGGCCCAGAAACTCCCCTTGATAATACTCCTCAGGAAACAATTTTAAGACCAAAAACGATGTATGGAGTGACCAAGGTTGCAGGAGAGCTTCTCTGCGATTATTATGTCAAGCGCTTCGGCCTTGATGTTCGAGGCTGCCGCTATCCTGGTATAATAAGCTACGAAACCCTGCCTGGAGGAGGAACAACAGACTACGCTGTAGCTATCTATTTTGAAGCTGTAAAAAACAAAAAATACACCTGCTTTGTGAAAGAAGATAAAATACTCCAGAGTATGTACATTCCATACTGCCTCAAAGCTG
>CAYUXD010000070.1:0-9533 GCA_964448655.1 uncultured Eubacteriales bacterium | reverse complement strand
AAAATATGTTTTCCCGATGGCAAGGCCTGACCCCACAAATTAAATTGCGTTTGTATGAGTAAAGACAAAAAACAAGACGTGACCCCATCAATGGAGTAAAGGCCATAAGCAAGACCTGACCCCACCTTTCTTTTTTTTGGCGCTTTTCTGTGGTATATAAACAGAGTGATCAAATATTTTGACCGCTATATCATTAAAGAGATAGCCCCTCCTTTTTTTATTGGCCTTCTTATCTACACCTTTGTTCTTTTAATGAACCAGATTCTTCAGTTCTCTGAGATTTTCATAACCAGAGGAGTTTCTTTTAAGGCCGCGGTTGTAATTTTCGTCTACCTCGTTCCTTCTATTCTGGCCTTTACCGTGCCGATGGCTGTCCTGATGGGAGTCTTGGGTGGTCTGAGCCGCCTTTCATCTGACTCGGAAATCATGGCTTTTAAAACCTTAGGGATTAGCTATAAGAGGCTTCTGCGCCCGGTTCTGATCTTTTCAGTCTGCGGGTGGCTGTTGACTTCTTATTTGGCTCTCTATCTTGCACCTCACTCCAACTACAAGCTGATCCAGACGCTTTATCAATCTGTCCTGACAAAGGTTCAGTTTAAGATTCATCCCAGGGAATTCAATGAATCCATTCCAAATACGGTCATTTTTATCCAGGGTATCACTCAAACAAGAGACTGGGAGAATATTTTCGTCTATTTTTCTGACCCACCAGAAGAACCAAGAGTTATATCTGCAAAGAGAGGAAAGCTTAACTTCTATCCAGAAATGAAAAGAGCCGTCCTTGAGCTTTTCGATGGAACTCTCCATTCTTATCCTCTTTCCGATCCAGAGAAATACGGAGTAACATCTTTCGAGAAAATTGAAGAAGAAATCAATGTGGAGAGCCTCTTCACTTCCATTTCCCAGAAAAAGCGGGTGAGAGAAAAGGATATCGGAGAGCTATTCAGGGATATAAAAATCATCAAGCAAGATTTAGCCAGCCTTAGGAAAAAAAAGGAAGGAGTAGCTGAAAAAGAGTTTGATTATTCGCGAAGAAGGAAGGACTATCTTTCTTACTGGGTTGAGATTAATAAGAAATTCGCCCTGCCTTTTGTCTGTTTAATTTTCGGCCTTTTAGGTCTTCCTCTCGGTGCTTCAACACGCAAGGGAGGCAGAACCAGCGGCTTCACGATAAGTCTGGGAATAATTTTAATTTATTACGTGCTGATCACTGCAGGAGAGAAAATGGCTATGGATGGGAAACTCTCTCCTTTGCTCGGAATATGGGGGCCAAATATTTTGCTGCTCCTGATTGGCATTTATCTGTTCTTCAAGTCGCTGAAAGAATCCAAGCTCTTTGCCGGCCTTTCCCGCTTTTTCAGGAGAAGGCAGGAACAGGAGTCTTTTCCAAAAAAAAGGATATTTTCCAGAAACTGGCCTCGCCTTCCCCTTCGCTTTCCCAATATCTTGGATCGCTATACCATCAGAAAATACTTGGCCGTATTTTCGCTTGTCTTTTTCAGCCTGCTGATAATTTCAATAATTGTCACCTTTTTTGAGCGGATCGATAACGTCTATGAGCATGATAAGCCTCTTATTCTCCTCTTTGAGTTTATTCGCTGTAGCATTCCAGAGTTTATTCATTATATTCTTCCTATCACAGCATTGACCACAACCCTTTTATCCTTGGGCCTTTTGACTAAATTCAATGAAATAACAGCCATGAAGGCTTGTGGCATAAGCCTTTATCGCATTATTCTCCCTGTTCTTCTTATGGCCGGTCTGGTGAGTTTTCTTTCTTTTTATCTTCAGGAAAATGTTCTTCCCTATTCCAATAAGAAAAAAGAAGAGATCTGGAACAAGATTAATGATGTTCCTGCGCGGAGCTACAGCTACCTTGATCGCCGCTGGGTTTTGAGCAAAGAAAAAAATAGAATTTACCATTACAATTATTTTGATCTGCAACAGTCTGTCTTCAGTCAGCTCTCGATTTATGATTTCGATCCTTCAACATGGTCTCTTAAAAGAAGGATTTATTCTGAAAGGGGCTATTTAAGTGACGGTTATCTTTCTTTAGTGAATGGCTGGTCAAGAGAGTTTGTCAACGGCAGGCCCACAAAATTCGAGAAAAAAGAGAAAATTGATTTACTGGACGCGGAAGATAAGGATCATTTCAAGAAGAGATATAAAGAGCCTGAGCAGATGAGTTATGCAGAACTCAGGCAGTATATAGAAGAACTCGAAGAGCGGGATTTTGATACGGTGAGGTTCAAGGTTGATTTGAACTATAAAGTATCTTTTCCTCTTGCCAGTTTGATCATGACTCTCCTCGGGATTCCTTTTGCTTTTTCTATGGGAAAGAGGGGGACCCTGGTTGGTATAGGCTTGAGCATTTCTATAGCTATGATCTATTGGGGTGGGATAGGAATTTTCAAGAGCATTGGTTATCTTAGTTATCTGAGTGCTTTTTTGGCTGCCTGGGGGCCAAACCTGATTTTTGGGCTGATCGGACTTTACCTGCTATTCACATTGAGGACGTAGATAAAGTCAAAGCCCAACCTCGCACAGTGATGATGTGATGTATAAGGAGTGAGGGGGGAGAGGAACTTACATTTTGTATTTGCCGAAGTTTTCGGGCTTTAATCCTTCCAGCCACTTCTTGAGTTTTTCTGAATCTTCCAGATTATCGTCGAATTTCAGACTGTGAGCTTTTTTAACCACTTCATTTTCCACAAATATGGGTGCCTCTGCCCGGAGGGCTAAAGCAATGGCATCGGAAGGGCGGGAATCTATAGTTATGGTTTGATCTTTGTTGCGGCAATGGATCTGGGCAAAAAAAGTATTGTCTCTGACATCGTTGACCACGATTTTTTCGATGGAGATATTGAGTTCATCCAGAAAATTTTTCAACAGGTCGTGGGTCATAGGTCGGGGGGTGGCTATGTTTTCTATTTTGAGGGCAATGGCATTAGCTTCAAATACTCCGATCCAGATCGGAAGCATGCGTTCGCTATTGAGGTCTTCAAGCACAACAATGTGCATTTTAGAAATGGGATCAACAACGAGCCCCTTTATTTTCATTTCAATTTCCATGATTCATTCCTTGCTTATGGTTTAATATAAGGCTTAATGGGGGTGTTGTCAAGAAACCCAGAAGGAGAGAAGGGTTATTTTTTAATCATTTTTTCTAATTGAAGATAGTTTATGACAGACCCTGGGACATCCTTAACGGCAAGAGAGATGATATAATGACCTGGATCAACGTACATTTCAGCGAGGTAGGGGTAACTGCTATTAATGGCAATTTCATAGTCTTCAGCAGGTATTTTTATATCTTGAGTCAATTCATGACAAGGAGATATGCGGCTTTCTGAATCCATAAGGGCAATGTATACCTTTATTTGCCCAACATAATCATTCTCTCGAGGATATAATGTTAAGTTTCTTATGGGTATAAGGACCTTTAGAGTCAGACGGAGCTTATTCGAGGCTGCTATTGCTTCTACAGGCATGATTTGGACTATGACGTTCATTGGATTGTATTGGCGCTGGAGGAACAGCCGTGACCTAATACTCTCTTTGACTTTCTCCTCTGGAGAAATCCTTAGATATCCCTGCCGAACACGTACATCATATTTTTCCTTTAGTCCGACTAATTCAACCTTAATAGAATGGTATTTATTATCCTCTCGCTGAGGAGATACATATCCAAGGGAATAGTAAAACTGAATGTCATCCTGGATTCTCTCCAGACCTGATTCGATATCGTTCGTATTCAGGATGGCAAGACCTCCTGTCTCACGGGCCATGAGTTTAAGAGCCTCATTCTTTACTCTCGATCCGGGCTTAACCATGCCCGAGCCTCGGGAATGAATATTCCATCCTTCTTCCTTATCGGCGGAGAGAATCATGCTCTCCAATCCTTGGGCATTGATGGGGTAAAGCGAGATCTCATTGGAATTACATCTTGCTGCCAATTCTTTGAAAAGTCGGGTGGCATCATAGTTCATGGCCTCACTGCGGGCATTTCCCGTAGGGAAGGCTTGATCAAGGAAGCCAAAAACTTCCTCACCGGCATTAAGCGGCAAGCCATCGCTGACATAAATCAGCATTTTTTTGCCCTCGATTCCCACCAAATAATCTATAAAAGCATTCATAGATTTCAAGGAGTATAAAAGGTCTGTTTGCTCAGCCTCAACATAATTTCTGGCATAGCCCAAAGCTCTTTCGTAACTTTCAAATTTATCATATCTCGTTGATTCTGAAACTATGTTGTTTAGCTCTTTTTTCAGATCTTCTTTGGTCCTTATCTGTAAAAGGGATTGGCCAGAGTATTTTTTTGCCTTATCAATAGCCTGGAGAAGCTGCCAATCGTTCGAGGTGAACTCCTGTAGAATTTCAAGCTTTTGACCGAGACAAACGACCATTCCTAGGTTATTATTATCTGAAGAGAAATTATTCCGAATAAACGATTCTATTTTTTTTATACTCCAATTCCTGTTTAGAGGATGGAGATGCCAGTTATCGAAATATATAATAATTTTATTCTCAATCTGTGTAACTTGTTCGGGCAAAGGCTGTAAGGGCTCTGGAGGTTTTTCCCCCTCTTTTTCTTGTACAGATGTATAAACCTCCATTCCCTTGACTTCATAAAAATTAGTCAACCTCTGGAGTAAACCATCTTCGTAAATTTCAAAGTTTTCCGGCTCTAAACCTGTAATTCTCTTTCCTGAATTATCAGTCACAACAACATCAACATTAGTAACAATCACTTCCACTTCATAGGCAGGCCTGGGTATTTCTTCTTTTTTTTGTTGCTGAAGATTCCTCTTTGTTTCCTGGGAGAATGTTGAGGCACCCAGGAAAAAGAGGAGTATATTACTGAGGACGGCATAAAAGACTACTTTTTTAATTGCCATCTTTTACTTTCAGAGAACCTT
This sequence comes from uncultured Eubacteriales bacterium, assembly GCA_964448655.1. Lineage (GTDB taxonomy): Bacteria > Acidobacteriota > Aminicenantia > Aminicenantales > Aminicenantaceae > SOIV01. The sequence continues at coordinate 4,614 of CAYUXD010000070.1, read as the reverse complement.
CATTGATTATTGCTTAAGAAACGATTTCCAGATTTATTTTATTATACCATACTTCAAGAGCTAAAAATAAAAAAAAGAGGCTGGCACTTTAAACCTGTGCCAGCCTCTTTGCTTCTCAGCTACAGGTCAGAATCTGATTCTGGCTCCAACGTAGAATCTCATGGGCAAGAGGATCTCAGTCGCTTCCTGGTAGTTCCACGCTTGGTCATTCCGGGCATACTGAACATCAATGGCTGCCTGACTATTGGTAACGTTGTAAATATCCAAGAAAAGCTGGAGAGTAGCAAAATCCTTGAGTCCTATTGAGTAGTTGAACTTCAAATCGAGTTGGAAATAACCAGGAGTTTTCTCCTGGCCAGTCTGTATATAATCAGGATTCGCAGCAGTACCGGTTGGCCAATTATAATAGATGCTGTAACGTCCGGGCAGAAAGTCATAGGATTCGGTGTAAATCATCCCTGAATTCCAGTAGAAAAGCGCTCCGATATCCAAACCGAAACGAGTTCTGTAGGTACCGAAGATTTTGATCTTATGAGGAATAGTCCCAGGAGTCGGTCCCATCATCCAGGGATTTCTGGGGTCAAGTTCGATAAAATCGCCCTGGAGGTCTGCGTTTTGGTCTGACTGGCTGTTTCCTTTAGAGTGCTTAAAGGAATACTGGCCGACTATAAACGAGCCGTTAGCAAACCGCTTTGAGAGCTCAAAGTCAAAACCGTAGATATCTCTTTTAGCACCGATGAGGTTGGAGAGGAAGTAGTTTGCAGGACCAGTAGGACCTGTTGATGGATAACCGAAATCTTCAAAGGAAAGATCGAGATGTCCCCAAACTGGATCATTTTCATAATGTTCCACGTAGGTGAACAAATCATAATCTTCGATGATATTCCGGTCTCCACGATAATAGATCTGGCTGGAAATGACCATCCCGTTGCCGAAGTCCTTTTCATGAGTTAAGGAGACTTCACTAGCATAATTGTCCCTCGTGTTTGGTGTCCAGGAGCAATCCCTGGTCTCTGCCGAACCTCGGATACGATAGGAGTACCAGTCGCCATTCAACCACATCTGTTCGTGGGTTATGCGTCCAGAAATGTTTCCACCAAAGTGAATCATGCCAAAGGGTATAGGATCAGAGAACTGTCCGTAGAAGGCGGTTAACTTATGGGTGCCTCTGCCGCCGATATTCCAGACAAGGCCAATCCTGGGAAGAAACCTAAGCGGCATCTTGATAATAGTAACTTCCTCTGAGTCATAATAGTCGTGCTTTTCGATTCTAACTCCAGCATTGAGGGTGAGGTATTCATTGATTTTCCAGTCATCCATGAGATAGCCAAGATAGCGCTGGGCATTAACTTTATTTACTCCTCTTCTAGCATCCATGATTCTCCAGAAGTTCAATCCTTGTTCGTTCGTATCAGTAAAAACCGCTGTATCCAATTCAGCACGAGTAACAACGCCATCGTCGTCTAAATCAAAAAATTCAGAGGTTGGTCCCCAATTATTGTTTATGTAAGGTAGAAGCCGTTCATCCATCTCACTCACAGGCCAAATGCCCCAGGAAAGAAGTTCTCCGAGTGTAGCGCCACTCAGGCTGGGATCCACGGAAGTGCGGTTTTCTCCGAAGTAGTAGTAACTGTCGTCCTTATCATATTCATTGGAGTACATTGCGCCTGCTTTGAACCGCATGTTGCCCATATACAATTCTGCATTTAAACTGAACTGATCCCGTGTGTTGTAATCATCAGTTGCATTCGGATAGCCCCCAAATGTATAATTCTCGATGGACGGGTACTCGCCGGCCCTGAAATACATAGTATCTGGAATGCCTTCCTCCGTATAGCGGGGTCCACTTTTCGACGCATACGAGTAATGTCCGTAGCGGAGGTCGACGATTAAATTTTCTCCATAGACTCTCTGATAATAAGCGCTCCAAGTGCCAAAATCGTTTTCGTACTTGGGCTGCCGGGATCTGATTGTGTTTACACTGCGTTCGCCTTCTATATTATAGTCATCCAAGAAATACATAAAGGTAAATGAATCATTCTCACTCGGCTTTAAAGAAAGCTTTCCAAATAGACCCGTCCGTTTTTGGGCATACTCCACTTCTTCTCGAGTGGAAGAGGCAGATTCTGAAAGATCGAACTTACTCGAGTTGTTTCTGTACTGGCCTGAACCGAAAAACCAGAGCTTGTCCTTCAGTAACGGCCCGCCTAAAGTTCCAGCAGTATCATACTTGTTGTCTTTGTATCCCTCGAGCATGGATGGATCCGTCGCACCATCGTAAGTACTCCCGCCGTAAGGCAAAAAGAAGCCTTTTGGCTGGGAATAAAAGTTTACTGAGCCTGTAAACCTGTTTCCTCCTGATCTGGTCACGATGTTTCCAACAACACCTTTTCCTCCTCCGTATTCAGCCGGAACACCAGAGGTCATAAGCTCTTGCTCTTGAATGACCTCGTTGTTAAAGGTCATCCCCGCTGTTTGAGTAGTCAAGCTCATGATGTTCATTCCATCGAGGAAATAGAGATTGTCGCGGGAGCCTCGTTTACCTCCAATACCTTGGAGTCCCCGGTCATAGTAATTGCCTCCTCCTTTACCTGCTGGATCTTCGGGTGTATCCCTTCCTCCAGAGTTAGGAACGATATTGACGCCTGCCGCTAACTGAAGATACCCCACAAAATCTCGGGCTATCGGAAGCGATTCGACAGTGTCTGTGGTAACATGTTCAGATATGACGGACTTTGTGGTATCGACCGCAGGAGAGACAGCAATAACAGTAACGGCCTCCTCAACTACTGCGGGATTCAACACGACCTGAAGAAGGGTTTGCCTGTCCAGAAAGACCTCAATTCGCTGTGAAGTTTTTCCTTGGAATCCTGGAAGGCTTGATTTGAGTTCATAAAGTCCTGGAGTCAGATTAACAAACAAAACTTCCCCGACCACACTTGTGATTAATGTTTTTGATCCCATCATGACAGTGCTTGATAGAGTCAATGAGACACCGGGCAGAACATTACCTTCATCGTCAACGACTATGACTTTAAGAGTTCCCTTTTCAGCGGAGTATGTGACTGAGGTAATCAAAAGGATAGACAACAAGATCAACAAAGCTTTGAAGCTTTTTTTCATACTGATTTATCTCCTTCTCCCAAATTTCTGGGAAAATTTTTGGCTCTGTCCTCCCGATTGGTATCTGAAGGCGAGCCAACTTAACCATTGCCCTGGGATTAAAACTTCAAAATAAAGTTTTTAATCCCGCCCCTATAACCATTAAGTTTGAATTGTCTGCTGGATTCTCACCTCCTTTTTTATTTATTATTGATAATTAGCTGAAAGAGAGTAAACTTCTTCTTTATCAGAAATCCATGGGGTTATTTGCTGATGGAGCTTATTCCTGTATCCTTATTTACCAAATCCCCATTGTTGGAATAGCAAAAAATGTGCCAAATTTAGAACTAAATTAATTACTTTATTATCAATAAAATATGTAATATTCAGCTCTTCTTTTTTGGACTAAAATCCAATTTTTTGGTATTTTATCCAAAAAATTGAATCTGCTGTCCTGTCTTCCTATTCAATATTCTCCAATATCTTTTTAGCCAAGGCTGCTTTTTCAGATTCAGGTGCCAGCTCAATGACTTTTTTTAAATTCTTTTTTGCTTCGTCCAAGTCACCCTTGTTAAGATTCACTAAAGCCAGTTGATAATAGCCGTTAACATAACTCGGATCCACAGCTAAACATTTCTGGAGATAATCAATAGCCATATCTATCTGACGATTTTTAAACAAGAGGATTCCGATATTATAAAATATACTAGGGTCTTCCAGACTCTTTTCGTCGAGCTGCTTGAAATACTTCATCCCTTCTTGGAGATCTCCCTTTTCAAAATAGATAGCACTAAGATTAATGAGTGTGTCCTGTGATTGAGGCTCTTTTTCCAGCATTAGCTTAAAGACCTCAATGGCGTTTTCTAAATCATCTAGCCTGTAGTAGCAAAGCCCGATCTTATCATAAACCTGGTAAAGGTCTTGATTCTCGGCCAAAATCCTTTGATATTCTTCTAAAGCTTCATCATACTTCTTCTGCTGGTATAAGGCATCTCCTTTGATTAAAGGAGATTCAGGAATAGGAGTAAGTTTAACATCAATAGGCGGGTTACTTTTTATTGCAGAGAGTGTTACATTAAAATTTTGCGGCTCATATCCTTCAGCCATAAAGCCTATAGTCCATGTGCCGGGACGCATGTTAGCCTTCCTCCATTCTCCTTTCTTATCAGTTGTTAAATCATATTTTGTTCCGTCTTCAGAAAATATTAAAATCACCTTTGCCCCTTTAATGGGCTTGCCGTCTTCGGATGTTACAATGCCGCTTGCAATCGCAAAAAGTTGAGAATAGAGAGGAGAGCTATTAATCATTAGTATCGCCAAGATAAACATTATCGTTGCGTTGATAATAGCCAATGGTTTTTTCATTACTCCTCCGCCTTAGTGAGATTTTTAAGAATTCTTATTTGCCTAATTATACAATAAGGAAAGCCAATATCAAAATAAGAAAATCTATCTTGGGAATAAAAATGTTTTTTGGTGAGGGGCTTGACTTAATGAAATTTTTAGAGATAT
>CAYUXD010000069.1:0-9615 GCA_964448655.1 uncultured Eubacteriales bacterium | reverse complement strand
TTTGGCCTCAAGCATGCACCTGGGGCTCATAATGTTCTCATCTCCCCCTAAAAAAGCATCCAGGGTTAAGTACATCTCATCGATGGGTACTTCTGTCAAAAAACCTAGGTCCCCCATGTTGATCCCCAAAACTGGAACGTCCTTCTGGGCTGCTAAATGAGCTATGCTGAGCAGAGTGCCATCCCCTCCTAGAACAACCACTAATTCAACTTTCTCCGGAAGCTTCCCCCTCGGTATGCCCTCGCCTCTTTTGAGTTTTTGCGCGGCTGCCTCCTCCAAGAGACACTCTATTCCTTTCTCCTCAAAATAATGGAGAAGTTCTGCCAAAATTTTTTCGATGCGAGGAGCATGTGGCTTTATAACAAAACCAGCTTGTTTAATTTTTCTCATTCCAGACCGCCTCCTTGATCAATCTCTGAACTTCGCCCTGACCTAAAGACCCTTCCTCTAAAGACCAGAAGACAAAAAACTCGCGGTTTCCTTTCTGGCCTCGGTGAGAGGATTTGATTAGACCTCTCAGGGCGAAACCCATTTTATGCGCTTCTTCGATGATCTTGCCCAAGACATCTTCATGCAGAGCCGGATTTCTGACCACTCCCTTCTTTCCCACCTGATCCTTTCCTACCTCAAATTGAGGTTTGATAAGAGAAAGGAGCATGCCACCGCCCAAGAATTCTTTCACAGCAGGCAGGACTTTAAGAACAGAAATAAAGGATAAGTCTGTGGTGACGATATCCAGGGCGTCTCCGAAGTCATCTTTTTTCAAATAACGAGCATTTTTCTGTACACAAATGACCCGCGGATCCTCTCTTAAGCGCCAGTCTATCTGGCGTATGTCCACATCCACGGCATAAATCCTTTTTGCCCCTTTCTGGAGCAGGCAATCAATAAAGCCTCCTGTGGAGGCTCCTAAATCTGCTACAACCTTGCCTTTGACGGAAATATTAAATGCCTCGAGTGTCTCTTCAAGTTTTAGCCCCCCACGGCTCACATAGGGCATTTTCTCTTTTAGCGAAATTTCCTGGTCTATGTCTATCATCTGACCCGGTTTTTCAACCCTCTGTCCTTCTGAAAAAACCAGTCCTGCCATTATCAAAGCCTGAGCCTTCTGGCAGCTCTCAGCCAAACCGCGGCCTGCGATAATCTTATCTGCTCTTTCCTTTTTCATCAAGAAAAAGTATCTCCTCAAAAGAGGATAGTCTTCCTATCTTGCTCTTGAGGATTTGAAAGCTGAAAGGGATACCTTCCCCATTTTTGTAACCATTTTTATAAAAAACAAATGAAGGGCTTGATGAATCAAGCCCCTACAATGAATCAAGCCCCTACAATAAAAACCTCTCCTTTTTGGGTAAAACAGGTAATGCCCCTATTTTAGTGACCATTTCTATCCATGGGTTTGATAAATCAAATCCCTGCATAATCAAAACCGGTGGGCTTGATGAATCAAGCCCCTACAATGAATCAAGCCCCTGCATAAAATTCTTTTATTTGTTTGAAGAGGCCTTCCTCATCCAGAAAGTATTGCTTTTTTATCTTTTCAACCTTGCCCAGCGCGTAGATCTCTAAAGGGAGTCCTATGCTCTTGAATCTGATATCGAACCTCTTCTTCCTGTCTAGAAGCTCTCGAACAGCACTTCCAAACCCGCCGGCTGTAACACCTTCCTCTGCGGTAATAATCACACTTCCTTTTTTAGCAAAGCGAAGGATTGCCTCCTCATCCAGAGGTTTAACGAACCTGGCGTTCACCACAGCCAGGCTTATCCCTTCCTGCTCCAGCCTCCGAGCTGCCTCCAGTGCGGGATAAACCATGCTGCCCAAGGCTATGAATAAATCCTTGCCGTCCTTAAGGACCTCACTCTGGCCAAGGGGAATCTCCTTGAAATCTTCATCCATCGGAACACCCAGCGCTTTTCCTTTAGGATAACGGACAGCCGCAGGATGAGGATAAGAAAGAGCGGATTTTATCATGTGCTGCAATTCATTCTCGTCCTTGGGGGCCATGACGATCATGTTGGGTAAATGCCTGAGGTAGATAATATCATTGATGCCCTGATGGGTGGGACCATCATCGGGGACAATACCTGCTCTATCAAGGGCAAACAAGATAGGAAGATCCATCAAACAAACATCATGGTAAAGCTGGTCATAAGCCCTTTGAAGGAACGTGGAATAGATAGCCACAACGGGCTTGAAGCCGCTGAGGGCTAAACCCGAGGCAAAATCAACAGCATGCTGCTCGGCAATACCGACGTCAAAAAATCGCTCGGGAAATTGATGGGCAAAAGGTCTCAGGCCTGTTCCATCGGGCATAGCAGCCGTGATGGCCACAACTCTCTCATCTTCTTTGGCCATTTTCACCGCTGTCTGCCCAAAAACAGAAGAAAAGCTTGGCCTCTTATCCTTGTTTAAAGTTTCTCCTGTCTGGATATCAAAAGGGCCTGCGCTATGGAAGCCTTCTGGATTGGATATCGCTGGAGAATACCCTTTTCCTTTCTTGGTAACACAATGAATGATCACAGGCCCGTCATAATCTTTAGCCTTTTCAAAAACCTCGATTAAAGATCTAATGTTGTGCCCCTGGACTGGACCGATGTACCTCACCCCCAGTTCTTCAAAAACCAAGCCGGGGAAAACCATCTTTTTGATTGCTTCTTCCACTGCCCCGGCTACCTTAATCATGGGCTTACCCACAGCAGGGACAATTCCCAGGATAGATTTCACAAGGTCTTTTATTTTCAGGTAATGCTGCCCGGAAACAATGTAGGAGAGATACTTGGACATGGCTCCCACGTTATGAGCAATGGACATTTCATTATAATTTAGAACGATGATTAATTTTTCTCTTAGATGACCGATCTGGTTTAAGGCCTCCCAGGCTACACCTCCTGTCAAACTGCCATCTCCCACAACCGCCACGACATTATGGTTTTCTTTCTTTTTGTCCCGGGCAACAGACATTCCCAGTGCTGCAGAAAGAGCGGTTGAGGCATGGCCCGTTTCGTAAACATCGTATTCGCTTTCTCTCCGGGATGGAAATCCGCACAGGCCCTGATACTGGCGAAGAGTCTGGAACTCCTCCTTTCTCCCGGTTAAAATCTTATGAGGATAGCATTGATGACCCACGTCCCAGATGATCTTATCTCGAGGGGTATCAAAGACACAATGGAGAGCAATAGTTAACTCGACCACACCCAAGTTTGACGAAAGGTGTCCTCCGTGCTTAGAGACAACATCAAGGATCAGGCCTCTTATCTCTTTTGCGACTTTGGGGAGATCTTTAATCGGTAGTTTTTTTAAATCGCGCGGGCTTTCTATTCTGTCAAGAATTCTGCTCATTTTCGCTCCTTTTCTCGAACTTTAAAAGCTTCACAGCTAAATAGTGAAGTTCCTCCGATTCCAAAGAAGCTTCATCCAGTGCGTTTCTTGCAGCCTCGACAAAGTCTTTGAGCCTGCGTTTTGAGTCCTTAAGCCCGAACAGAGAAACGTAATTGGGCCGGGGATGATTGCCTTTTTGCGCATCTTTTCCTGAATCGAGAATATCATCCCTGATTTGGAAGGCAAGGCCTACATTCCTCCCGTATTTGACAGCGGCTTCAAGCTCTGAAGCCCCTGCTTCACCCAGAATGGCACCTGTTTTGACTGAGGCGATAATTAACGAGCCTGTTTTTTTAAGGATGAGCTCATGTAAGGTTTCTTCTGTCAAGGAGTCTTGAGAAAGGGTTATATCCATGAGCTGTCCCCCGACCATTCCTTTAACTCCCGCGGACTGGCTAATCTCCATGATGATCTGCTCTCTTTTAATCTGGAGATTCTTTCTCAAAGGAGCCCGGGCTAAGATTTCAAAAGCCATGGTCAAAAGGCTATCACCAGCCAAGATAGCGATATCCTCGCCGTATGCTTTATGACAGGAAGGCTTGCCCCGGCGGAAATCATCATTGTCCATCGAAGGCAGATCATCGTGGACAAGCGAATAATTATGGATTAACTCCAAGGCGCAGGCAAAAGGCAGGACCAAATCAGGGGAGGCTCCGAAACACTCCCCTGAGGAGAGAGCAAGTATTGGTCTAAATCTCTTCCCTCCAGATAAAACAGCATGTCTCATTGCCTTGAAAAGAATGGAGTTTTCCTCAGATAGAATTCGTTTCAGCTCACGCTCTACGGCCTTCTTTTTCTGGCTGATGCTCTCTTCGACTTTCATGAAAATTTAAAAGGGAAGGTCTTCATCTTTTCCAGAATCGGACGATTCTTCCTCCTCTTCCTCCTCCTCTTCCTCTGAAGGAGCACCTTCTTCTTTCTCGAGTTCAAAAGGCTTTTCTTTGACCGTTCCTTTTTCATCCTTGAGGAGAATCTCGACTTTCTTCTCGGCTTTCTCGAGTTCTTCCCTTAAAAATCTTGCCAGCTTGACTCCTTTCTCGAAAAGAGCCAGCGACTCACTTAAAGAAAGCCCTCCTTTCTCTAATTTTTCAACGATCTTCTCCAAGTCTTCTAAGGCTTTCTCAAAGCTAAGGGTAGCCATTTTTTCTCCTTTTTTTGTCATGAGTTCATAGAGGATATAATGGGGCCAGGCCCCATTTTTCTATCCCTAACGTCTTAAAACTGCTCACTCTACCATACATCTTAACACTCATAACTTTTCATTTTTTATTAAGCCTGGATTCGATGAGCTTCGCTCTATCTATTTTTTTAACCAGACAGTTGAATTCCCCCTTATAAAAGGAAACTGTCAGTTCCTCTTCTTTTTTGACCTCATCTATTTTGCGAATCAGACACTGGCCGCCATCTGTCCAGCAGAGTGCATAGCCTTTTTTTAGTATATTCAGGGGACTCAGGTTATGCAACTGCGCCGAAAGTCTTTCCCACTGCGCCTGGAAATACTGGAGCATCCGTTTCAAAGTGCCGCGCATCTTCTCTTCCATCAGGAAAGCTGCGGATTTGTCTTCAGCAATCTTTTGCTGCGTATCTCTGATGGTGTTCCAGGCTTTTGTCTCCAGGTCGTCAACCTTTTGTTCGAGATTCAATAGTTTTACCTTCATATTCTGAAAAGCCCTGTGTTGGGCGAGCCTAAAAACTTGATGTCTTTGCTCCTGGAGGAAATATTGCTGGTAGTGGATCATCCTTTTCTCCAAGTTCTTGATTCGCTCCTCAAAGGACTGTTCCTTCTCGATCAATATCTCCGCTGCTACAGAGGGAGTCGAGGCCCGAACATCAGCTACAAAGTCAGCAATAGTAAAATCAATCTCATGACCGACGGCTGAAATTATGGGGACAGGGCAGCTAAAAATGGACCGGGCAACCTTTTCCTCGTTGAAAGCCCACAGGTCTTCTATTGACCCCCCTCCTCGACCGACAATGATGGCATCTATACCAGCAAGACTGCCCAAATAATCTATCCCTTCGACAATCTCTTCTGCGGCTCCCTCGCCCTGAACTCTGACCGGATAGATGAGGATATGGAGTCGGGCAAACCTCCTCTCAAGCGTCTTGAGGATGTCGACGATGGCTGCTCCCCTCGGGGAAGTGACGATCCCGACTTTTTTGGGAAGAAGCGGAAGTTTCTTTTTATACTTAGGGTCGAAGAGGCCTTCCTTCTTTAACTTCTCTCTGAGCTGTTCAAAGGCCAACTGGAGGGCTCCTTTGCCCTTGGGCTCAACCACCTCAACCATAAGCTGGTATTCCCCTCTGGGTTCATAGACATTAATCTGTCCCCGCGAGACTACCTGCAGTCCATCCTCCAACTCAAAAGGAACTTTTTGGGCCATAGAGCGAAACATGACTGAACGAAGCTGGCTGCGCTCGTCTTTCAATGTGAAATAGAGGTGACCTGATTGGTGGCGGTAGAAGTTGGATATCTCCCCTTCCACCCACAACAGAGGAAATGCACTCTCCAGCTCCTGTTTGACCATCCGCGTGACTTCAGAAACAGTATAAATCTTGTCTGGCTTTACGAAGCTGTCAGTCTCCACTTTCTTCCTCAGTTATCATTTCCCTGCGGATAGAAAGAGCTTTCCCTGTTTTCGGGTCGACCTCGACAAAGACAGCGGATAAGAATGCTCCTTCCTTTCCTGGTTCAAAGCGGTGAGGCCGACCGGTGAGGAATCTTTTTACAGATTGGTCCCTGCGGATCCCGATTACAGAGTTGTAAGCGCCGACCATCCCCACATCAGTGATAAAAGCCGTTCCCTGGGGAAGGATTCTCTCATCAGCCGTGGGAACGTGGGTATGGGTTCCTACAACAGCTGAAACTTTTCCGTCCAGATACCAGCCCATTGCCTGCTTTTCTGAAGTGGCCTCAGCATGGAAATCAACGACTATTACCGGGGTAGAAGCTCTGAGTTTCTTGAGTTCTTCATCAGCAGTTCTGAAGGGGCAATCTATAGGTTCCATAAAGACTCTTCCTTGAAGATTCAGAACACCAATCTTTTCCTTCCCCCCTGCCTCAAACAAGTAGGTCCCTTTTCCTGGATTTTGAGGCGGATAATTAGCGGGCCGAAGGAGTCTCGGCTCCCGATCCAGGTAATCGAGCGCTTCCTTCTTATCCCAGATATGATTTCCCGAAGTTAAAACATCAATCTCGTTCAAAAGCTCCTGTCCCACCTTCTCTGTAATACCCAATCCTCCAGCGGCATTTTCGCCGTTGGCAATGATAAGAGAAGGAGAATCTTTCTTGACAATAGGACGCAAATATTTCTCCAATATTTTACGCCCTGGACGGCCGATTATATCACCTAAGAACAGAATGCTAATCTTATCGGGCATATTCCACAGCTCTCGTCTCGCGAATAACCGTCACTTTTATCTGCCCTGGATAGTTCAGCTCATCCTTTATCTTTTGGGCAATCTCTTTGGCTATTACCGTTGCCTTTTCATCAGAAATCTTATGGCTTTCTACGATAATCCGTATCTCACGACCTGCTTGAAGAGCAAAGGATTTGGAAACTCCTTCGTAAGAATTGGCTATTTCCTCGAGTTTCTCCAGTCTCTTGACATAGGCCTCCAGAAGCTCACGGCGTGCACCAGGCCGGGCTGCTGAAAGAGTATCCGCCGCCTGCACTAAGACCGCTTCTATGGAAGGAAAATCAACATCACGATGATGGGAAGCAATGGCCTGTGTGACAGCCTCAGATTCTCCGTACTTCTTGGCGAGTTCGACACTCAACTCTGTGTGAGTTCCTTCGATATCCTTATCCACTGCCTTTCCTATGTCATGTAGAAGTCCTGCCCTTAAGGCAATGCTTGAATCCACTCCCAGCTCCTTAGCCATTAAAGTTGATAGATAGGCAACTTCTTTGGAATGCTGGAGGACATTCTGGCCATAGCTTGTCCGGAATTTAAGCCTACCAAGAAGTTTAACGAGTTCAGGATGAATATTCTGGACCCTGAGCTCCAAGACTATGGATTCTCCCTCCTGTTTGATCTTCTCCTCCAATTCTGCCTTTACTGTCTCTACTACCTCTTCTATACGAGCAGGATGAATCCTGCCGTCGATAATCAGCTTTTCGATTGCCAGACGAGCCAACTCGCGACGGATTGGATCGAAGCTTGAGAGAATGATAGCCCCAGGAGTATCATCGACTATGATATCAACGTTTGTCGCCATTTCAAGGGCGCGAATGTTTCTCCCTTCTCTTCCTATGATTCGGCCCTTCATATCATCAGAAGGAAGGTCAACTACAGAAACCGTCGTTGCTACAACATGTTCGGCTGATGAGTGCTGTATAGCTTGACTTATTATCTCACAAGCAAGAACCTGGCTTTTCTCCTTGGTCTCTTCTTCAATCCGCCGGATTGCCTGAACGGCCTCGAGCTTGGCATCCTCTTCCATCTTATTCATCAATATGTTTTTTGCTCCCTCCTGAGTCAACCCTGATATCCTTTCCAACTCTTCCGCTTCTTTTCTGATCAATTCTTCATACCTATTCTTTTCTTCGGTAATTTCCCTTTCTTTTGAGTAAAGCCTCTGCTCTTTAGCTGAAAATTCCTTCTCTTTTCTTTCCAAACCCTGGAACTTGCGCTCCAAATTTTCCTCTTTTTGCATAAGCCTTCTTTCCATATCGTTAAATTTTCTGCGCCTATCTCGAGTTTGCCTCTCAAAATCAGCCTCGATGTTCAGAAGCTTCTCTTTGGCTTCTATAGAAGCTTCACGCCTTATCTTTTCTGCTTCTTCCTTTGCTCCCTCTCTAATATTCTTGGCCTCCTGACTGGCCTTAAATACAGACTTCGCCCCAGAAGTCTTTTTGATCAAGATAAAAATAACGGACCCAGCCAAAACAACACAGGCTCCAACAATTATCCATAGAGTTAAATTCACTTTGATCACCTCCTCATTAGCTGAATCAAAGGAGATGAAAGTAAGGAGGGTTACAAAAACATTTTTCTTTCTGTTCGAAGACTAAGAGGAAACCCGAGGTGGCGAAAATTTAAGAATCGGTACTCTTCCTCGCAAAAAGGAAGGAGAACTTCAGCGCAAATGACAGGCCTGAATATTCCTCTCTGAAGATCTTGACTCTCTCCCAGCTCACCTAAGAATTTTAGAGCTCTAATCCTAATTTTATTTAGTAGCTTCCTCAATATTTTTGTATGTATTCTCATCTTCTAAGAGATAATCCTCCAAACTTTCTATTTTACTCTCCATATGGCCGATAACTTCATTCAGTTGATCTAATTTTTTCCGAGATAAAAAATACTCATCGGCGATATTCAATGCTGCCAAGACCGATATCTTTAATGAATCCACAGATTTTGATTTAACACCAACTTCACGCATTTTTTGATCAACATAAGAAGTAAGACGACCTATATATTTTTCATCCTCTTCTCCTTTGACTCTTATCCTGTATTTTTGTCCATAAATTTCGATTTCTATCACTTTGTCGCTCATATTCCAACCTGGTCTATCTGGCCTAATATTGTCTCTATCTTTTCTTTCATGAGTTTCCTATCCTGCTCGTATTTCTTCAGATCCTCATCAAGTTTTTCTGCTCTCTTTACCTGCCCCTCAAAATCCTTTTTCTCTGTTTTCAGCTCTTTTACCTGCTGCTTCAGATTCTCATTCTCTTTTAGAAGCTTATTTATATAATCAACAACTTGGGTAACCTTACTTTCGAGTATTTTAATCCTTTCTAATTCGCTTGTCAATTTTACCTCCTTTTCTTAATTGAAATTTGAATTTCGTTACTAAAGAATTAACAATTTTCTCCTGAAGAGCATCTACTTCTTTAGCTAATAGTGTCCTCTGAGGATGGCGAAAAACAAAACGAATAGATAAACTGATTTTTCCCTTTGGAATCGATGACCCTGAAAAACGATCATAAAGGTCAAACTCCTTCAGGTTCGGAATGTTAAGCTTCTCTACAACTTCCTTGATATCTTGATAATCCACGCTTTGATCAGCAATGAAAGAAACATCATCTGATATTTTCTCAACTGTACTCCTCATCGTTCCCGTTGCTTCTTTCACCTGATTCAGTACACCATCTGGATGTAATAAAAAGTTTTTGACGCCTGAAGCAAAGGATTTACCATTGACAGCTACTGAGCTTCTAGTTTCCTTATCAAATAAACTTATTACCGCACCTGCCAGGGCACCTAGTAATACTGCTTTCGTAAATTGACTGT
>CAYUXD010000068.1:0-9949 GCA_964448655.1 uncultured Eubacteriales bacterium | reverse complement strand
AGTTAATCTCCCTCCTTTGAAAAATTTCTTATATCCCTAATTTAATTCAGGTATAAGGATTTATAAACCAAGTGAAATTTCCTGTCAAATTTAAATTATTTAAAGGGACTTAATTTATCTTGTGTAGGATTCTGATTTGAGGGAATTTGATTAATCTTATGTAGGGGCTTGATTTATCTTGTCTGGGTGAATGATTTGTAGGGGCTTGATTTATCAAGCCCACCTTGTTTAAAAGGATATAATTTATTTTATGTAGGGGCTTGATTTATCAAGCCCACCTTATAAAAACAAAAAAGGAGCTGATGAGGTTTAATTCATTTAGTGTAGGTGTTTGGTTTATCTCATGTAGGGGCTTGATTTATCAAGCCCACCTTGTTTGTAGGAAAATGATTTATCAGATCCAGGTATGTATTTGTAGGATTAAAATGTGGGCTTGATAAATCAAGCCCCTACAATTTATTTGTACAATCAAAGAGGCACGTTTGATAAATCAAACCCCTACGTCAATAACAACTTAATCGTTTTTGCTGGGTGTTGAAGCTTTGCGTCTTTTCTTTTTAAAAGAAAGAATGATGAGAGGCGGGGTTATGAGTGTTGTCAGAAGGGACATTCCCAGGACAACCGTATACATATCTCTCGTAATAGTGTGAAGGGAAAGTCCAACCATTCCGACAATGATTCCCACTTCTCCTCTGGGAATCATGCAAACTCCTGTCTGAATTCTGGTTTTCCAATTCTCTTTCCAGCAGGCCAGTGCAGATCCGATCAATTTACTTAATGCAGCGACTGCGGTTACCAACAGTATCAAAAAGAGTAACTTTGGCTTTAAAAATGCACGGGGATCAAGATGGGCTCCCATCATCACAAAAAAGAAAGGAAGAAGGAACTCGTTGACATACTTAACTTTATTTTCCAAGTCGTAGACTCCGGCCAACTCATCGATCACTATTCCTGCCATAAAAGACCCGATAATTGCCGCCAGGCCTATCACATCAGCAAGGTAAGCTAGGCCCAAACAGAGAATAACAGATAAAACAAAAGGACCTTCAGGAATATTTAATCTCTCGATCCAGCGACGCGTTCTACTGGCCAATCTTGGGCCCCACAAAGTGAGGAAGCCGACAAAAGCCAAGGCTTCAATCACCAAGAGGAAAAACTCTAAGGCATGAAACTCCCCTCTGGCCAAGCCTTTGACTAAAGCAAGGACAATTAAGGCAAATATATCATCTAACACCGCTGCTCCTATGACGATGTAGGCCACTTTATGCTTGATCAATCCTAAGTCCTGTAAGACCTTGACTGAAATTCCTACACTGGTAGCCAGGATGGCTGTGGCAACGAACAGGCTTTCGACAAACTCGTAGCCAAGGAAAAACATGCTTCCAAAGCCCAAAACCAGAGGAAACATCACTCCAAGGATTCCGACCAAAACGGCGGTTCTACCGACAGCAAAAAGATCCTTTACCCGTATTTCCAGCCCCACATGAAACATGAGGAAAATAACTCCTATCTCAGCAATAGACATCAAAACTTGGTTTGTATGATCGATTATCCCCAGGACATAGTTTCCCAAAAGAACACCGGCCATCAACTCCCCTATGATGGCTGGCATCTTTAGCCTGACGCAGATTTCGCCCATGATTTTGGCCGAAAAGAAAATAACAAAAAAGTAAAAAAGGAGATTGCCGTCTTCCATTTTATTGTTTCTCTATTTCAATCTGTCTGGAAAAAAAAGTAACAATCTGAGGTTTCTCTTTATATTCTTCCAAGAAACCAGTTACAGTCAACGCCTTCCCCTCAAAGGACTTAAGCTCAGGAAAAAAAGAGACATTTTCGTGGGGTACAAGGGTTGCAAACTCTTCTCCAGAAGAATAAAGAAAGATGAATTTCCCTTTAGCTTGTACCCTGGAGCACGTGTATTTAACAGAGAGAAGTTTACCTACATAAGCTTTTGTGTCGCTTACTGAAATAGAAGCATAGGGGCCTTTTTTCCAAAGTCCCTTTTCAAGTTTCCGAGCTTCTCTTTCTGCTTCAATAAATTCTTCCCTGTATTTAAAAGAGAATTTCAAAAAAACTGCGGCAAAACCTTCGCTAAGGATAAACTTATTGAAAAGCCCTTGTTTTTCTGTCCAGATATAAGCCAGGAGCCTGCCATACTTGTCTTCAATTTCCCAATCATAAGATAGCTTTATGGTTTTTCGGTAAAGATAAAAGAAAGCAAATCTTTTTGCCATTTGTGCCCGAAATCTCGCCTCTTCTTTCGAATCTTCTATTTCAGGTGCATCTATTCCTATTAGTCTGACCTTTTTTTCTTGCTCATTCTTGAATCTGACCTTGATCGTATCCCCATCGTAGACCGCAGTAACAAGGCCGCTTTCTGGAAAAGAAGAGTCTCTCCCCTGTTCACGCTGGATGATTCTTTTTGAAAAAAAAGCCAAAGACTGCCAGAAAAAAGATAGGAATTAAGACAAATTTTGAGTAATTTTTCTTATACTTTTTCATACAGTGATCTCTCAACCGTCATTGATGTCTCAACCGTCATTGATGTCTCAACTGTCATTGCGAGCCCCATAGGGGCGAAGCAATCTCATACAATAAATCGTCATTGCGAGTGAACGAAGGGAGCGTGGCAATCCGCCGTTGCGAGCGAAGCCTGGCAATCTAAACCTTCTTCTATGAGATTGCTTCGTTCCCAATGACAATAAAATCACCCATCTTCTGAAATCACCCGTTTCTTAAAATCATCCCTACTTGAGACAGGACCTAATAAAAAGGGAAGCAATATCCAGATCCAATAGGCATTTTTACTAATTAAGCTATTTTAAAGGATATATTAGCGGCTGATCAGTTCTTTTACAGCTTTTTTTATATGGTTGGCATCTATTCCGTATTTATCCAACAATTCCTCGGGTTTGCCAGAACGCGGCAGATCTTTCACCGCAAGATGAATAATCTCTGCTTTCCCGCTTAATGCTTGGGCCACGGCATCTCCCAGGCCACCGTTTTGAAAATGATCCTCGACGACGACAACTTTCTTCCCTGCTTTTTCTACTTCTCTTGAAATATTATCTTTATCTACCGGCTCGACTGAATAGGCATCGATAATGCGCACTGATATTTTCTCATCCTTTAGCTCATCATAAGCCTTTAATGCTTCGTGCACTGTTATTCCTGCCCCGATAACCGTTGCCACATCTTTTTTACTTTTCTTGATAACTTTTGAGCCGCCTATCGGAAATTTATCATCCCTGCCATAGATAAGAGGGGTGGCGGGACGGGTAGTTCTTATATAGGCAAGACCCTTATGTTTGGCCATAGATTCAACACAAGCCTCTGTTGAATAAGCGTCGCAGGGATAAAGCACAGCACAGCCTGGAATGGGTCTGAAGATGCCCAAATCCTCCAGTCCCATCTGTGAAGGCCCGTCCGCTCCGATGCTTACACCAGAATGGGAGCCAGCAAACTTAATATTTGAAAAAGAATAGGCAGACATCCTTATCTGGTCATGGGCTCTGGTCAGGAATGCTGAAAATGTAGCCAGGAAAGGAAGATAGCCCTTGGCAGACATGCCGATGCTCATACCGACCATATTTTGTTCGGCAATGTATGACTGGAATGATCTTTTAGGAAAAGATTCAAAAAAATCTTCGGCATAAGTGGAATTTTTCACATCTCCATCAAGCACCACAACAGTCTCGTTTATTTTGCCAAGATTTAAAAGGGCATTGCCATAAGCACGCCTGGTGGCAGCTTTGTCCTTGTAAACAGTCCTTTCGAAATTATATCTTTTGGCGGCTTGATTGTTTTGCGTTTTTTTCGGCTTGCGAACGTATTTTTTGGCGTCGATAGAAGGCATAGGGCCCAATTCTTCAAGAGCTCTTTTCGAATCTTCTCCCATTAAGGGCTTCCCATGCCAGCCGTTCTTATTTTCAACAAAAGAAATTCCTTTACCTTTAATCGTCTTTGCCAATAGAACAGTGGGCATCGTATTTTCTCTTGCTTTCTTAAAGGCCTTCAAAATCTCACTAATCTTATGCCCATCAACAGTAATCACATCCCAACCAAAGGCTTTAAATTTTCTCTCATACGCTTTGATATCGTGCCCGTGCATTGTTTCGTCTGACTGGCCTAATCTGTTTATATCCACAATCATACAGAGATTACGGAGCTTGTGAAGGAAAGCCATGTTAACAGCTTCCCAGACCGCACCTTCCGCACATTCACCATCGCCCGAAAAAACGTAAACTCTTCCAGGCGATTTTCCCAGCTTCATGACAAGAGCCATTCCGACTCCGACTGAAAGTCCTTGCCCAAGGGAGCCGGTTGCCGATTTTACCCATTTCATCCTTGGGGTGGGATGCCCCTCGAGGACGCTTGTTATCTTTCTTAAATTCATCAAGCTCTTTTCAGGAATAATCCCTGCTTCAGCGTAGGCTGCCCATAAGATAGGAGCAGCATGTCCTTTGGAAAGAACAAGTTCGTCGTTTGCCCAATTATCTGGATTTTTAGGATCATATTTCATTTCATCAAAGAATAAGCACGCCAATAAATCTGCCATGGATAGACAGGTCGTGGGGTGACCTGACCCGGCCTTTGTGGTCATCTTTACCGAATGAATCCGTAACCTTGTGGCTATCTTTTCCAAAATTTCTCTTTTATCCATAAGGATCTATCCCTCCTTTTGGGATTCTTTTAAAGGCGCTCTTTCAATTCTCTGGCCTTAAGGCATGGAATTTTCTGCAAAATTATTTTCAAAGAAGCATTTTATTGATGGCTTCCTGTTCCAAAGAACGGACTATTATATTACCTTCTTCGCATCTAAACAACAAAATATTAATAACAGGTGGGCTTGATAAATCAAGCCCCTACACAATACAAAAAAATAGGGACAAAAAAAATGGGGACAGGCCCCATTTTCACAACAACAAAATATTAAATTACGTCTTTAATATTAATGTAGGGGCTTGATTTATCAAGCCCCTACACAATATAAATCATACCTACTAATGTGGGGATTTGATTTATAAAATGCACCTTTTATTAACGTAGGGGCTTGATTTATCAAGCCCACATTTTTAATGGAACAAATAAATTGTTGGGTTTAATGAATCAAAGCCTTACACTTTTTTAAAACGCGCACGTTATTTTAGAACATGTAGGCTATTTTCAGGAACAGAGTATGTCCTTGCGTCCCTCTTACTCCAAACCTGGCTGTTCCCTTCTGGTAGGCAAGTTGAATGAAACCAAACGGAGGTTGAAAACGGTAAACAAACAACACCTGAATATTTTTTTTATCAATAGCTGAATTTATCTGGTAGAAGACTTTTACGAAGAGGTCATTAGTGAAGTAATTTGTCGCTCTGATTACATGAATCCAGGTGGTTTCACCCTCCGGATCAGGCTCGAATATCAGACGAGTCAAAGAATACTGCAAGGAAAAATCCTGGGTTAATTTGTAATTTAGACCGCCCTCAACCAGTTGAAAGTCTAAATCAAAATTCCGCCCAAAGCCGTAAGAGATTTGGGCATGCTGCCATTCTCTGGTGTTATACCCCAGCTCCAATGCGGTCTCATGATTTCTAAAATCTTTTTCAAAAAGCATATCATCTTGAGCCTTGAATTCCTGAGTGTGTTCGACATCTAGGGAAAATTTATTTTGTAAATCAAATGAGAATTCTTGATCTATTTGCCAGCTTCTTAAATTTTTGTCCAATCCCCAGTAAATATTATAGTTGGAACTATATTCTATCCGGTCAAAGCCCCATTTTTTCAGCCAGAAAGTTTTTTCTATCCTTGAATCCAGCTCATGGCGGTTGTCGTCCCTGATAAATCCCACTTCGTTAGCATTGTCCCTGAAGCGCCTTCCTAATTGAGTATATCTGAGATGGATATGAAAAGTAGCTGAATCGTAGCTCGGCCTGAGGAAAAAAGCAATGTTATCATTGTTATAATCACCGTAGCTTAAGGCAAATTGACCTGTAAAATTAAATGTATCGGTGAAATAGAGAGAAGTATCTATGCCGACAGTCCCATTATTTTTTCCGTTGACTAACTTATTGGCAGCAAGGAATCCAAGCGTTGAAGACTTCATGACATCTTTCTTGAGACGAAAGACAGTGAAATTGGCTGATTCTTCATCCAGGGATTCATCCTTTTTTGTTTGAGCGCTTAAGCCTGAAAATTCATATCCTCCTGACTTTCCGTAAAATTTGACTCCTCCATAGATATCGGAAATTCTTCTGGAATAAAAAAGGCGGATTCGTTGTTCGTAAATTTCTGAACCTTCCAGAAAAAAGTTCCTCTTTTCTGCAAGACTGAGTTCAAAACGGCTCAAGTTGATCTGTTCCTGGTCAGCCTCCACCGTCGCAAAATCAGGATTTATAGTTAAATTCCCTGAAACCGTCTGACTGAAAGCATAGCGGCCATCAATACCGCCTTCTAATTCTGATTTTTCTCCTTCCTCAATCCTGGAGATAACATGAGGAATGAATTGGGCTTTTTTTTCAGACTTTCTAAGATCAAGCCCCATTAATACACCATACTGAAAAACTTTGTGGGGAGATTCGAGAGGACCGACCCAAAAACTTTTTTCCAGCACACGTGGTATGGGCCTACCTAGGTTGAGACCCCAGGTTTTATTTTTTCCAGGTTCGTACTTTAAACAACCTAGCTCAATGCCAATCTCAGCACTCCAGCCAAAATCAGTTTTTTGCCCTGCAGATTTCCAGATTCCATCCCAGGTTGTCTCCCTTGTGCGGCCATTTTCTGCTATCCTGCCGTCAAGCTGAGTGCCTAACAGGTTTGTCATAAAAAAATAGCAGTTTCTTCTGTCGAAAAAAGTATCAAGAAAAACTATAACAGCATCGTCGTCAGCTAGCTCCGCATCTCTTTTTGTGATTCGAGCTGCAATTTTCTCGGGCTGGGGATCGTAGCAGGCAAATCCAAAATAGATGAAACCGTCATCATAAAGGATTTTTACCACGGTTTTCAGCGAGGCAGGCCTTCCTCTCTCTGGTTCAAATTGAATAAAATCGCCTGTTTCTGGAGCTCTCTCCCAAGCTGGCTCGTTTAAAAAACCATCCACTTTAATGGATTCGTCTATTTTAAGGGCGATAGTCTCCTTGATTTCTTCCTGACAAAAAACAGGAAGAGAAGATATAAAAAAAATTATTAGAGCAAAGAGAATTTTTTTCATTTTGGTCTTAAGAACATGTATATCTAATATAAATGACCAGAATCTGTTCTTTTTTCTCAACATCTTTGCTTAGGGAAGATATCGCCAAAATAGTAAAAGGGATAAAGACAAAAACAATTTTTAAGGTATTTTTTAAGATAAATCACTACAGTCAAACCTCCTTTCTGTAAAATTTAGGTTATCATATCCGTAATATTGAGTTCACCATGATTTTTATCTATTGCTTTTATCACAGCAGGAAGTCGTTTTCAATCCAGGTCAAAAGATTTGCTGTTGAATATGATAGGCACTTATAGCTCGTCAACTGGACGCTTGACAGTTCCATTCACCAAGAGATAAAGTCTTTCGTATCGAGAGAATGAGAAAATCGCTCTGGAATTTCCAAATATTATTCAGGAGATATTGAGATGAAGAACTCATCCCGTTTTTTTATTTTATGGGTGCTCATTCTTGTCATTGTGTCGCCCATGCTCGGCCAGCAGCGGGGTACCATGGCTTTCACCTTATCTATGGAACAGCCTCACACACATTATTATCATGTCGTCTTCCACTGCCAAGGGCTAAAAGGAGAGACGCAAGACTTCAAAATGCCGGCCTGGGCGCCGGGCTATTACCGGATTATGGATTACGCCCAGAACGTTTTGAATTTTCGCGCTATGGACGGGGCCGGGAATCAGTTGGAATGGGAGAAGACGGCAAAAAACATCTGGCGCGTCAAGTCCGGAAATGTAGGCTCGATCAAGGTGAGCTACGACGTGTATGCTTTCCGCCAATCCGTGGCCGAAAGCTTTCTGGACGACACACGGGCATTTATTTCACCGACCGGAGTGTTCATGCATGTCTCGGGCCTTTTGGGAAATCCCATGACCGTTACCTTCAAACCGAATGATGCGGCCAGCAAAATCTCCACCGGGCTCGATCCGGTTGAGGGACAGACCAATACGTTTTCCGTCCCGAACTTCGACGTTCTCTACGACTGCCCCATCCTCATAGGCAACCAGGAGATTCTTCGGTTCGAGGTCAAGGGAATCCCGCATGTTATCGCTGCCGAGAACCTGGGAGATTTTGACAGGGAAAAGTTTGTAGCCGACATCAAAAAAGTCGCCGCGGGAAGCGTCATGCTGATCGGCGAGATCCCCTTCAAGCATTACACCTTCATCATGATGGAGAATGGCAGAGGCGGTCTCGAGCATCTGAACTCCATGGCGGTCTTCTACAGCCCTTCCAGTTTGAACGATCCCAAAAGTTATAAACGCTGGCTGTCCTTCATCGCTCACGAATACTTCCACCTTTACAACGTCAAGCGAATCCGGCCGATCGCGCTAGGTCCATTCGATTACGACAGGGAAAATTATACCAACATGCTCTGGGTGTCGGAGGGCTTTACCGTCTATTATGAATATATGATCCTGAGGCGCACCGGGCTTTTGACTCGGGATGAGTTTTTCGATCAGGTCAGCAAATTCATCTCGGCATACGAAAACCGCCCGGGACGTCTTTTCCAGTCGGCGACTGAGTCGAGTTTCGATACCTGGATGAAGTATTTCAGCCGCAACGAAAACAGCGCCAATACAACTATCTCCTACTACGACAAAGGCGCGGCGCTCGGTCTGTTGCTGGACTTCAAGATCCGGCACGAAACGAAAAATCAGAGGACTCTGGACGATGTCATGCGAACACTCTACTGGAAGTACTACAAAAAGAAAAATCGAGGCTTTACAGATCAGGAATTCCGCGAGGAATGCGAAAATGCGGCCGGCTCTCCCCTGCCCGAAATCTTTGATGTTTATGCCTCCTTGTTAAAGGACATCGATTATCCAAAATATTTTTCATATGCTGGACTTGACATCGATGTGACACCGCGGGAGCTGCCCGGTGTCTTTTTGGGTGCAGACACCAGGGTCCAGGACGGGAACCTGGTGATCTCAAGTGTTGAGTGGGATTCACCTGCCTGGCATGGAGGACTCAGTGCACAAGACGAGATCCTAGCTCTGGACGGCATACGGGCTACTTCAGCGATTCTGGACCAGATTCTCGATTCAAAGAAGCCAGGGGATAAACTCCGGATTCTTATCTCGAGACGCAACAAGACCCGCGAAGTCGAGGTCACACTGGGGAAGAAGACAGAGCGAAGTTTTAAAATCAGCCTTATGCCCAACCCCAAGCCGCTTCAATCTCTGATTCTTGAGGATTGGTTAAAGGAGCGTTTATGACCTTGAGGGGGACATTGGCTCGGACGACCATAAAAATGTGTAAATTAATTGAACGTGGTTAAGGATGTTCAAAGGAAATAATAATTAATGATAATTTAGGTTGATTTGAAGGCAAGAACAGGGGTAATTTAGTGGCGCGCCTGGCAGGATTCGAACCTGTGACCTACGGATCCGGAGTCCGTCGCTCTATCCCCTGAGCTACAGGCGCACCATGTTTAGAATAAATGACTTACGTGATAAAATATCTAAGTATCAAATCAAATTGTGACCGTAATGTGCCTGCCCATTTTATAATTATAATAGCTCGAATTCAACACCTTCATTTATCGACTTCTTTGCCACTATCACTAGTCATAACTCAGTCACATATTTATAATTTCAGTAAAAGTGGAAGATTTAACTTGCCGAAAATGATTTAATTACTCAGGAATTACGGTAAAAAGAATGACGGATTCCAAATCCGACATCCCCTACAAAATGGCTGAAACATATTGAATTATTTCTAGAGAAAAATATCGCATAATAATTAATTTAAAGCCGT
>CAYUXD010000067.1:0-10013 GCA_964448655.1 uncultured Eubacteriales bacterium | reverse complement strand
AATTCACGAAATTCATGCAGGCGATGATCAGGATAAGGACGGCAATACAGGAAAAAACATAGACAGACAAGATATTTCCCCCTGGTTCCACCTCCCAATTGGCACTGGGATGCAAATGGATGTCCCTTATGGGGAAGAGATGTATTTTTAGTACTTCATGGATACTCCGGCCTTGGAGAAGCAAGTCACCGTAATGGGGCTCCAGTCGTTGGGTGACAAACGCTTTTAACTTCTCCTCCAGGTCATGTTTTTGAGTGTTTTCTGCAACCAGCACATAGGTATACAGATTATTGCCCCTCCAATTACCATATGGATCCTCCTTATAGTTTGCCATAGATATCAACATATCGAAATGAATATGAGAATTTTCGGGCACTTCTTCTAAAATACCCGTCACTTTAAAGTCCACCTGTTCCCCTTCCCACTCAAAGGTGAGAGATTTTCCGACAGCATCTCCTGCACCAAAATATTTCAATGCATTTTCACGGGTTAAAACCACTGTTTTAGGCTCTGCAAGAGAGGTTTTTTCGTCGCCCTCTTCAAGACCAAAATCGAACATTTCAAAAAGGGAATTATCCACAGCAAACATTTCCTGCCTGTGAACAACATTTTTGTGGTCTTTGATGGCCAATTCTCTTTTCCAGAAGCGCACGGCATTTACGATCTCGGGATAATCGTCGATCAGGGCTCGTTTATAATAACCTCCTGTTATAGGCCATCTGCTGTAAAGGTTATCTCGGAATAATTCCCGTTCTACCCTGTATATTCGATGGGCATTTTCATGAAAACGGTCATAACTCAATTCTCGAAGTACCCATAGGCTGATGATCATGCAGATGGAGAGTCCGATCGCCAGTCCGAATACATTTATAAAAGAATACAACTTGTGCCTTATAAAATTCCTGTAGGCTATTTTCAGATAATTTTTAAGCATGGTGAACCTCCATTACACCATGAGTTTTAGATATCCAGCGACCGATTTTATGGTGCTGTCCCAATGCCAGCATTTTGCTTTAAAACTGCCTCCTGATTTCTTGATCTTTGAGAATGTCTCTTCAAAGTCTTCGATGATAGAATGCTTCTCGTGATAGACTGACATCAGCTTGAGGAGCATTCTTGGTATTTCTGGGCTGTCATATTTCTTTTTTTTGGTTATGTCCTATTCTCCTGATTCATAACTCGGAATACTATTTTTTATGCGTTCATGCATCTTGAGAGTCTCTTCCAAGGCCGTTTTTCCTTTTTTGGTTATTTAATTGCAGATCCTCCGGAGAAGAAGAAACCCGAAGCAGCCACGTACCCAGTTTGGGAAGACGCTCTTTGGGTCGCTTCACCTTATTTTCTCCTTTTTGCATATTTAAGTTCCTGCCTTTCGATTCCTGTAAAAATTTCTACTTTTTCATTTTGGTTCACACCAAATTCCTACAAAATTAAATATTAGGTAATTAATCCAAAAAATCAAATACACATACGTTATTAGCAAATAACATGCCAATTTCATCTTCTTGGGATTTTCTAACACTTATGAAACATACATGTATCATTTATGAACAACTTATGTCCGTACTCGAACAGAAATAAATATTCCCCATATCAACTTTGTGACAGAGAATAGCCAAGATTCCGTTGCTTTATAATCCAGTCTTAACCTTCTGTTTTGGATGATAAAGCAGTTCCCAAGCAATTTTAGAATCAATGCGTCACCATTCTCTTTGATATTCGTTGCTCAGCAGAACCACGCCCGTTGTAGAAACGTATGACACTCACTGCTTTGGCACTCATATTTGTTGTGTACTTCATTTTCGATGCCATTTTCAACCTCTATCTTTTTATATAATAACAACTTAGAGTGATTCTGGTAAGCGATTCTTATGCTTGATATGGGAAATATGGATTTCATCCTTGTAATGAAATTTTAATGCGTTTGTATGAGATTTTTGAGACAGGCAAAAAGCAAGACCTGACCCCATGACTTGACCCCATGACTTGATTATTATCGGGAAATTATATATTTTTCTCATTGTCTTTCTAAAAAATAAAATTTCTTATCATTTAAGATGGCACTTCTCGAAGTAAAAGAACTCTCTGCAGGATACGAAAACGGGTATGTTGTTGAGAATATTTCCTTTTCCCTGAAAGATGGGGAGTTCCTCGCGATTCTTGGACGAAACGGTTCAGGTAAAAGCACATTGATAAAAGCTCTCCAAGGACTATTAAAGAATACTTCTGGTCAAATCACAGTTGATGGCGAAGACATCTTTTCTTTAAAAGCGCGGCAGCTCGCCAAGAAAATATCTTATGTTCCCCAGATATTCAGCTTCTCCTTTGAGTTCAGTGTGATGGAAACTATTCTTATGGGAAGGTATATTCATCAAGGCCGTCTGGGAAGCATCTCTTCCTCAGATTCCGGGATAGTTGAGGAAGTCATGAGCCTCACCCAGATTGACCATCTAAAGGATAAAAAGATAGCTCATCTGAGCGGCGGTGAGCGCCAGAGAGTCTTCATCGCTCGGGCATTAGCCCAGGACACGCCGTTTCTTTTTCTCGATGAACCCAGTTCCCATCTGGACATAAGCTACCAGGTAGAGATTTATCAGATACTCAAGCGCCTGCAAGAAGAAAAGGGCAAAACCATCCTCTCCACCGAGCACAACATTAACCTTGTTATTCCTTATTCTCAGAGACTCATGTTCCTGAAAGATGGCAAAGTTAAGGCCCTGGGTGAACCAGAAAAGTTGATAACAAAGGAGAACATCAAAGAAGTTTTCGAGGCAGATGTAGAAATAAGAGAAAATATCCATTCAAAGCTCCCTGAAATATCTTTAATCCCGAAAAAAGGGGATAAGTCGTGAAATCGAAAAAAATGCACGCAGTTTTTCTGCTAACTTTTCTTAATGCTGTTCTCTTTGGGAGCCAGCAGAAAACGATAAAAGACGATCTGGATTTTCCGTTTGTCATTACTTCTCCTCCTCAAAGAATCATTTCTCTGGCTCCCAACATCACAGAGATTCTTTTTGATCTGGATTTAGGGGAAAAAGTTGTCGGGGTTACCCGCTATTGTGATTTCCCGGAGAAGGCCTTGAAGAAAGAAAAAATCGGGGGGATGATTGACCCTAATCTAGAAAAGATAATCGCCCTGAATCCAGATTTAATCATAGGCTTTCGCGGAAATCCACTCAGAATCATCGAGCGTCTCAGAAGCCTCCATCTTCCTTTGTTCGTCTTAGAAATGGGAGCAAACCTTGAAACGGTATTCATCATCATCGAGAAAATAGGAACAATCACCCAAAAGGAAGAAAAGGCAGAAATCCTTGTAGAGTCTCTGAAAAAGAGATACAATGAAACTCAGGCAGCACTCCGTGATGTGCAGCATGAGCCAAGAGTCTTTCTCTCTATCCATGGCACTGGTCTCTGGACCTGTGGAAAAGGGAGTTTCCTTAACGACCTTGTCGGAAAAGCCAGGGGAGTGAATATTGCCGGAAACATCCCCAGGAAATGGCTTCACTACAACCGAGAACAACTCATCCATGATAACCCTGAAGTCATCATCATCTTATCCAAATCACAAGGAGAATTCTCCAAAGTCAAGGAATGGATAAAAAATGAAGCTCATCTTAATAGAATCAAAGCCGTTGAGACAGACAGAATTTATTTTCTGGATGAAAACCTCGCCACAAGGCCCAGTCCTCGCCTAATAGATGCTCTTGAAGAGCTGGCTCGAATCCTCCATCCTCAATTTTTCAAGGAAGAGCGTTGAAAACAAGGACGAAAAAACTAAGGCTTCTCCTTGTTCTCCTTATCCTTCTTGTTGCCGGTTTCTTGATCTCTCTTCTCGAAGGACCTGTTAAGACGAATTTTCATGATTTATGGAATCTTATCATCAATAACGATAGCACCTTCAGGACAATCTTCATTGACCTCAGGCTTTCCCGGGCACTTTTAGCTTTTCTGGTAGGAGCTAGCCTCTCACTTTCCGGGGCAATCCTCCAAGGATACTTCCAAAATCCGATGGCTGGTCCGTTTGTTGTCGGCGTCTCCTCTGGAGCTTCCTTCGGGGCTGTCCTCTGTATTTATCTTGGACTAAACATACGAATCATCGGTTTCTCTCTGCAGAGTATTTTTGCCTTTGCTTCAGGATTTGCCATTGTCTCTCTTGTCTATCTCCTCTCCCAAAGAAAAGGTGTTTTTAAGGTTGAAACTCTGCTCCTGACAGGAATTGCCGCAGGGGCTCTTGCCTCAGCTCTAACGTCCTTTATGATATTCCTGAAAGCAGACTCCTTCGAACAGGCTGTGTTCTGGCTCCTGGGAAGTTTTGCTCTTTCCGACTGGAATCAAATCACTGCTGTCTTACCTTACTTTTTTCTTTGTTTTATCATCGCTCAGTGGCTGGCTAAGGACATGAACCTCCTGGTTTTGGGGGATGATGTAGCCCAATCATTGGGTTGTCCGGTTAGTAGCGTCAGGAAAATCTTCCTGGCCATTTCCACTTTCCTCGCTGCTTCATCTGTCTCAGTCAGCGGAATCATCGGCTTTGTCGGCCTGATTGTTCCCCATTGGATTCGTATTCTCATAGGGCCTGATCACAAATACCTCTTCCTCTTTTCTTCTCTAACAGGGGGGATCTTTCTCCTCTACTCAGACCTTCTGGCCCGCACTCTACTCCAGGGCGAGTTGCCTATCGGAATCATCACTGCAATCGTAGGTGCTCCCTTCTTCATCTATCTCCTGAGCCAGCGAAAATAGCGAAGGAAGCATCTTTTTTTCCGGGAATTAGATGGGCTGGAAAAACCACAAACATTGATCAGGCTGGGTGATTGAGGAAACCGGATAAAATGGGGCCAGGCCCCATTTTAGTAATAAAGAGGCTATTCTCAACTTGTGGACAGAACATCAGAAAATGGGGCCTGGCCCCATTTTTTCCGGAACAGGCTTAGCAATCCTCCGTTGCGAGCGAAGCGTGGCAATCTCAAACAATTATATAACAGAGGAGAGCAAAGCCTGTATCCGAGTTCAGAAAAAGGGGACAGTCCCCTTTTTCTTAGGGGGACAGTCCCCTTTTTCTATGAGTGTTTTCGAAACACCCAGCCTGATCGTTTACTTGCAATCACGGAAAAAAAGATGCTTACAATAGAGTACAAATCTTGTCTATTATCCCAGAGAAATGTTAAAATTAGGCACGCTCATGAAATTCTTCTTCGTTCGAGACCACTCGAGAAAATACAGATATTTTTCTTCTGAAACCTTAACTCAAATCAAAGTCAAGTCCTCTCGCTGGAAAGAAATCTGGGAATTGGCCAAAAAGAAGCTTATGCTCTTGCCTCAAAGAGTTCTCAGGCAGGAACAGGCTTTCGGAAGAGTCTTGAAATTGGACGAGAAGAAGATCCAGGTTTTTCACTCAGGCCGACTGGATGAGAACAGAATAAAAAGCAAATTTTATTTCTTCCTCCAGAGACAGAGAACAAAGCACATATTCCTTCTCACCGGAGAAGCTCTGCTTCTCCCCATCAGCGGATTGGCCGCCTTCCTCCCAGGACCTAATGTTTTCTTTGGCTACTTGGCTCTTTTAACGATTACTCACTGGCAAGCTTTTAAAGGAATAAACCGGTTGCTGAAAAAAGAACATGAGTTTATCTCCTCTTCATTCTTTAGAGATTGGGAACAGACGCTCGAATCTAAAAAAGAAGAAAGCTTTAGTCAAATTCTGCAAAAAATCGAAAAAGAATACAATCTTCACGACATTAATAAAGTCCTCTGGAAATAGGAGGGGCTGGGAAGACCACAAACATTGATCAGGCTGGGTGATTGAGAAAACCGTGAGAAAGGTTGAGCGGGCACGGTTCCTCTCCAGAATGGGCGGACAAAATGGGGACAGTCCCCTTTTTAGTAATAAAGAGGCTATTCTCAACTTGTGGACAGAACATCAGAAAATGGAGCCTGGCCCCATTTTTTCCGGAACAGGCTTAGCAATCTCTTTAATAGGTATAGGAAAGCGAAGCCTGTATCCGAGTTCAGAAAAAGGGGACAGTCCCCTTTTTCTTAGGGGGACAGTCCCCTTTTTCTATGAGTGTTTTCGAAACACCCAGCCTGATCGTTTACTTGCAATCACGGAAAAAAAGATGCTTCAGCCCAACTCTTTTTCATTTGACAAAGCATAGATTTTATTTTATCTATTAATAACTGCAATGTCGCTAACCTTAAACCAATTTTTATTTTTAGTGATAACAATCTGCATTGTTGTATCTGTCACTTTCCTTATCGCTCTTATTGCCCAGCTACGAAAGACAGCCAAAGAGGGTGAAGAAACTCTTATTGAAATAAGGGATCTAATCGAGAACCTGAAGGAAACAGACAAAAAAGTGAACGCAAAAATAGATGATTTAACCCCTGTGCTCGAAGCCACAAAAACAACTGCTGCCAGAATATCTGATATCGCCTGGCTCCTCACGGCAAGAGTCTTCAAACCCTCCTCCAAATACTGGCCTTATGTATTTCCCATACTTCGATTTGGTTGGCGGTACATGAAAAAAAAAGGAGGTAAAAATGTCAAACGATAGAGGCGCGAGTTTCTTTGAACTCACCTTCTCATTTCTTATCGGCACAGCTACAGGCTTTATCCTGGGCGTCCTTTTTGCTCCTGCAAGCGGAACAGAAACGAGGAAGAAAATCGGGGAAACAGCTGTTAAAACAGGAGAGAGAGCTAAAGAAGGTTATGAAAAAATCACCAAAGAGGCTGAAAAGGGAATAAAAATCGTAAAAGAAAAAACCTCTGAAGGACTCGATACTTTAAGAGAGTTTGTTGAGAAGAAGCAGGAAGAAATCTTTAAAAAGAAAGATGAGGCCTCTAAGGAGGGAGAAGGGAAAAAATAATCTCTTTTCTTGATCAACTCAGAAGCAGCTCTTTCCCGGCAGAAATAACCACACATCTATAAAAAATCTACCTAATTCCATGATGGCAGAAACAACGATAACTGAAATCAGAGCCAGAGAAATTTTAGATTCGAGGGGAAATCCTACCATAAGCACCAAGGTTATCCTCAGTTCAGGAACGGTTGGAAAGGCAGCTGTTCCTTCTGGAGCTTCAACGGGCACGTATGAAGCCCTGGAATTAAGAGATGGAGACCCCTCTCGTTATTTTGGAAAAGGGGTACTTAAGGCTGTTGCCAATGTCAAAGAGATCATTGCTCCCCAAATTGTAGGATTAGATGCTCTTGAGCAAGAGGAGATAGATAAGCGCCTTATTCAACTGGATGGAACTCCTTCCAAAAAAAAATTGGGGGCTAACGCCATCCTGTCTGTTTCCATGGCCACCGCTCATGCTGCCTCACAGGCCATGAGCTTACCTCTTTATAGCTACCTGGGGAAAAAAGAAACCTATCGACTGCCCGTTCCTCAGATCAACATCCTTAACGGCGGTTCTCATGCCGATAACAACGTCGATATTCAAGAGTTCATGATCGTTCCCACAGGAAGCCCCAATTTCTCTGAGGCCATCAGAATGAGCGCAGAAGTTTTTCATCACTTAAAAAAAATCCTCCAAAAAAAAGGTTACAGCACTGCCGTTGGAGATGAAGGAGGATTTGCCCCGAATCTGAAATCCAATGAAGAAGCCCTTGAATTGATTCTTGAAAGCATCCAAAAGGCAGGCTACAGACCCGGCGAGGATATCTTTCTCGCCCTTGACGCGGCTGCCTCTGAATTCTATAGCGACAAGAAATACTTCTTTAAGAAGTCGGATGGTTCGAAAAGATCATCTGATGAGATGATTAATTTTTACGAGTCTTTGGTTCAAAAATATCCCATAATCTCCATAGAAGACGGCTTTGCCGAGGACGATTGGGAAGGCTGGAGTCTTATGACAGAAGTGCTTGGCCA
This sequence comes from uncultured Eubacteriales bacterium, assembly GCA_964448655.1. Taxonomy (GTDB): domain Bacteria; phylum Acidobacteriota; class Aminicenantia; order Aminicenantales; family Aminicenantaceae; genus SOIV01. The sequence continues at coordinate 2,141 of CAYUXD010000067.1, read as the reverse complement.
TAGAATCCAGATTGTAGGTGATGATATTTTTGTCACCAACCTGGAAAGGTTCAAAAAGGGCGTGGAGGAAAAGATAGGAAATTCAATCCTGATCAAGTTGAACCAAATAGGCACCCTGAGCGAGACGATAGAGACAATCAGATATGCACACGAGAAAGAATATTCCACAGTGATATCCCACCGCTCTGGAGAGACCGAAGATACTTTCATCGCGGATTTAAGTGTCGCCGTTGACTCCGGCCAGATAAAAACAGGCTCTTTGAGCCGAAGCGAAAGAGTGGCCAAGTACAACCGGCTCATGGAGATAGAAGAGGAGCTAAAAGACAAAGGAAGCTATGCAGGCTCGCAGGCCTTCGCCAGGTATGTCTCCTGATTGGAAGCAGAATTCGGTGTTGCCAACATATGTTTAATCATGAAATGCACTTTTTGCCCAGGCTTTGATGAAGGGAAGATTACTATAGAAGTCTGAGCGGATTATGGACTCAGATAAAGAAAAGAAAGATAAATTTTTCACTCCCTCCCGGATTGAAATTAAAAAAATCTACGGCGCCAAAGATCTAACTAACTTCGACTCGTCCCGGGATCTGGGTGATCCCGGGAAATATCCTTTTACCCGTGGAATTTATCCAACCATGTACAGGGGAAAGCTGTGGACTATGCGCCAGTATGCTGGCTTCGGAACAGCGGAAGAGTCCAACAGAAGATACCGCTTTCTCCTTTCCCGGGGCCAGACAGGACTAAGCGTGGCTTTTGATCTTCCAACCCAGCTGGGTCTTGATTCGGATCACCCTCTGGCCAAAGGGGAAGTGGGTAAAGTGGGAGTGGCTATCGACTCCCTCGAAGACATGGAAATCCTTTTCGACCACATTCCCCTCGATAAAGTCAGCGTTTCCATGACAATCAACTCCACGGCAGCCATTATTCTCGCCATGTACTTAGCCTTAGCTGAAAAAAAGGGAGTTGAATGGAGCAAGCTTTCAGGGACAACCCAAAACGATATTCTCAAGGAATATATCGCACGGGGGACCTATATTTTCCCTCCTCATGCTTCTCTTAAAATCATCACAGACATTATCGACTTCTGCCAAAAAAATGTTCCTCAATGGAACACGATGAGCATCAGCGGCTACCATATCAGGGAAGCCGGAGCTACCGCTGTTCAGGAACTGGCTTTCACCCTGGCTAATGCTATCACCTATATCGAAGCTGCCCGAAAAGCGGGCCTTGAGGTGGACGCTTTCGCCCCTCGCCTTTCTTTTTTTCTGGCATCCCATAATAACTTCTTTGAAGAGATCGCCAAGTTTCGCGCTGCAAGGCGAATATGGGCCAGGCTCATGAGAGAAAAATTTAAGGCAAAAAATCCTCTCTCCTGGAAATTCAGGTTCCACACCCAGACAAGCGGGGTGGCTCTTCTGGCCCAACAGCCTGAAAACAACGTCATCAGGATCACCCTTCAAGCTCTAGCCGCAGTCTTGGGAGGAACGCAATCTCTTCACACAAACTCCAGGGACGAGGCCCTGGCTCTCCCCAGCGAGGAATCTGTCCAAATAGCGCTCCGAACACAACAAATCATTGCCCACGAAAGCGGAGTGGCTAATACAGTAGATCCTTTAGGACGCTCTTATTTTATCGAGAGCTTAACTAACGAGATTGAGGAAAAAGTTACGGAATATCTGCAGAGAATAGAAGAATGGGGAGGGATGCTCGCCGCTATTGAAAAAGGATTTATTCAGAAGGAAATTCAAGAAAGTGCTTATAAATATCAAAAACAGATTGAAAGCAAAGAACAGATTATCGTTGGTCTCAACGAGTACAAAAATAAGGAAGAAAAAATTAGTTTTAGGCTCTACTATCCACCGAAAAAGTTAGAAAAGGCTCAGATAAAAAAACTCAGCCTTTTAAGAGAAAAAAGGTCAAAAAAGCTGGTGGAAAACAAGCTGCAGGCACTAAGAGAGGCGGTTGAGGCTAAAGAGAATCTTCTTCCTTATATAATCAACGCTGTGAAAGCAATGGCTACTCTGGGAGAAATATCCTCTATCCTCAAAGAAACTTACGGCACTTTTAAGGAATCAATCGCCATCTGAGCCACCTCATCCCTTTTATAGGAAGCATCTTTTTTTCCGTGAAATATTGAGGCTCCT
>CAYUXD010000066.1:0-10088 GCA_964448655.1 uncultured Eubacteriales bacterium | reverse complement strand
ACAAAACCACCAACACAAAAAACTTATACCACACTAAAAATCTGAAGACAAAAGCAAAATTCTAACGAAAAGCAAAAATAGCATTGAGAAGGCATGATGATCTTATAATATGCAAATTTGAAAGCACCCCTGAATTTCCCTGATTAATCTGAAATCGCAAGAGGAGAGGTCTTTTCTCCAATACTTTCCAGTTCCCTTACTAAAATGAAACCTTTCTCTGCATCAGACATTATTCTTGACATTTATTACCATTGCTTTACATTATTAGTGGTGGATAAAAATGAGGTAAACTGGAAAAATATGCTACTCTGAATCTCTGGAAAAAGCTATGAAGAACGACGCCATGAGGATCATGATGAGAAGAACTAAAACTATACTAATATTAGCCGTTTTTGTCCTTGCCTCTCTTGCCCATCTCTATGCTGCCGATACACAGTGCGTATGGACTGGCGTTGAAAAGATTGTCGCCGTAGGAGATATACACGGTGATTACAAAGCTTTCATAAAAATTCTGAAAGGAACGGGATTAATAGATAAGAAACTCAGTTGGATAGGTGGGAAGACTCACCTGGTTCAAATAGGCGATGTATTGGATAGAGGTGATTACCCCAGGGAAATTTTTGATCTGATGATGAGACTGGAAAAAGAAGCTGAAGAGGCAGGAGGCAAGCTTCATATGTTGATTGGCAATCATGAAGAACTGAATATCACAGGCCAAGTCTTTAACCGTGATGAATTTACTGCACGCCAATTTGTTTCCTTTCTTCCTGATACGTACAGGGAGAAGCAAGTAAAAAAATTCAGAAAAATACTGGGAAACAACCCGACTAAAGAGACAGGCCTGGATTCATCCCTGGATAGTGACTTAATGCCATTCTGGGAGAACATGTTAAACGAAGTAAGAACCAACCGCAGACATCCGGCTCGAAGAGAATATATAAGAAACTTCAATAAAATATACGGAAAATGGATCCTTGAACGAAATGCTGTAATTAAGATCAATAATATCATATTCGTCCATGGAGGAATCAGCAAGAAATTCTCTACATGGGGGCTAAAGAAAATAAATAATCGCCTGCGCCTAGAGTTAGAAGACCTGAGGCAGGCGGCAATGAATTCTACACTACCTAAAATCCAAGATTTTCAACGTCAAATTGTTTATGAGCCTAACGGACCCTACTGGTATCGGGAATTTGCTACAGCGGATCAAGATGCTTTTAAAGAAAATGTGGATATAATCTTAAAAAACCTCAATGCTGAATACATGGTAATAGCTCATACTCCTAAAGTAGTAAAGACAAAGGAAGATATGCAGCTTTTTCAAGGAAGGATTTGGATAATCGATACTGGCATATCAGAACTCTACAGAAAAAAAATGGGCGGACGTCTCAGCGCCTTAATTATAGACAACGGAAAATTCGATGTATGGGGACTAAACAATGAAAAATAAGAAAGCCTTGGCCGTCATAATTTTCGCCTGCTTTTTCTTTGGGACTTGGTTTCTTTCAAAATCCCAAGCAGTTACTCAAGAAAATGCAAAACAAAAAGAGCTGGAGAATTACTTAAGAACCGCTAAGATTGTATCTAAAAGACGAACTGGAGGCAGAGGAGAAAATTGGGTAATAAGCCTGGATGACGGAAAAATTTCGCGCCATGGATTCTTTAAGCTTCTCGATCAAACCAGACCAGCCCTTATCACTGACAGCTATAAATACGGAATTGCAGCCTACGAACTGGATAAACTGCTTGATCTCAATATGGTCCCCCCTGTCGTGGAGAGAGAAATTGAAGGCAGAAAAGGTTCGCTTCAGATATTCATTGAAGGCGCTCTAAAAGAAAGTGACCGAAGAATAAAGAATATTAAACCACCAGAGCCTGAGAAGTTCAAAAATACTCTGGAAGACTTAAGTGTTTTTGAAAACTTGACTTATTCCCCCTCTTTTTGCGGGGAGAGAGAGTTGGACGATATCTTAATAATGGATAAAGAAGACTGGAAAGTCTGGAGGGTTGACTTCTCTGAAGCCTTTGCTCCTTCACCAGAGTTAATCCCAGGATGCGAAATAACCAGATGTTCAAAGAAACTTTATCAACACCTGATAAAATTGGAAGATAAAGTGATTAAAGCCAAGCTAAAGCATTATCTAAATGATGAAGAAATGGGCATGTTGCTGAAACGAAAAAAACTCATTATTGAAAAGATCAAAAAATTAATCGCTGAAAAAGGAGAAGAATCCGTCCTTTTTTCTTAAGATTACCTGCTTTTTCACCATAAAAAACACAAGGTTCGACCCGGCTGATTCGCTTTACAAACAGCTAAATTTCCGTGACCAAAAATTGTGCAAATTATCATAATCATAATTAAATCAATTTATTAAAAAAAGAAATATCTTACTTTTCAACATACTTATTCACAGAAATAGTGGAAAAAGAGAAAGCATGGGGTCAGACCTCTCAAGCTTTTATAATCAGCTTGCATCAAGGCAATGAAATAGAGTGCTATATCTCCAGGTAATAAGAAAATAAAATTACGAACTATAAAAGCTTGAAAGGTCTGACCCTCACTTTTATTATTGATAGAAAAGACAACGCGATCTGTATAACATAAGATATAGCTTGACAGTCAATTTTAATTCCAATATATTGCTCGTAAATTTAAGACATCCTAAATTGAAAAGTGGGCGTTCTGAATTCCTTTTTATTTTTAGTAAGTCTGGCGTTTGCTTTAAGGAAAAGGAAAAAATCTCAGCAGAAAATCATAGGGGAAACATAAGGGGAGGATTCAATGGAAAATTGGGGCAATGAAGAGATGATTCAAACCGGGCAAAAACCGCCTGGATTCGCTTATAAAATTCTTAGACTTTTTACAGCCATCCACCCTGGCGAAGCCCTGACAGCCTTTCTTTTAACGCTTAACGTCTTTTTACTCCTTACAGCTTATTACATTATAAAACCAGTAAGAGATGCCTTAATGTTGGAAGAGTGGCCACCTGAAATCAAAAGTTATCTTTCTGCCGCTATAGCTGTTTTGCTTATTTTCGTTGTTAAAATATTCAGCAGTATTGCTTCCAGGTTCCCACGTCAGAAATTGATCACCTGGGTAACACTATTTTTCATTTCCAATTTAGGACTTTTTTATATTCTGCATCTATCAGGTGTTGGACCTGGAGCTATGGGCATCATTTTTTTTATCTGGGTAGGTATCTTTAACTTGATGGTTATTGCTCAATTCTGGGGCTTTGCCAACGACCTGTACACCGAGGAAGAAGGGAAACGTTTGTTCCCTCTGGTAGCTTTTGGAGCAGTCTTTGGAGGCTTCACGGGAGGGATAATAACTAAATGGCTTGTAGAGCCTCTGGGGAAATTTCCATTACTGCTTGTGGCAGGAGGAATCCTTGGAATTTGTATTTTATTTACGTTGATTATTCATCGAAGAGAGATAAAAAGAATCGAGGCTAAAGCATCTGAAGTTAGTCAGGAGGAAAAAATAACGGTAAAAGTACAGGAGAAGCCCCTTGAAAAGGGAGGAGCATTCCAGCTTCTTTTCAAAAGTCGATATCTTCTCTACATCGCTTTTTTTGTTCTTTTGCTGAATTTTGTCAACACGAATGGCGTATATATGTTAGACAAGGTAGCCAAAGCCGCTGCTGCTAAAGCCGCAGACATTCAATTTTTGACCAAATTTTTTGCTGATTTCTATAATATACAGAATCTCTTTGCTATGTTCGTCCAGCTATTTGTCGTGTCTCGGATCTTCAAGTGGTTTGGAGTCAGGGTAGCGATCTTCTTCCTTCCAGCACTTGCATTAGGCGGATATTTCTTTGTAAGCTTTGGAGCATTTCTGGTATTGGTAAAATGGGTTAAAGCCCTGGAAAATGGTACTGATTATTCTCTTATGAATACTACGCGCCATTCCCTGTTTCTCATAACTTCAAGACAAGAAAAATACAAAGCCCAAGCTGTGACAGAAACCTTCTTTCACCGGTCAGGCGATGTGCTAGCAGCCATCCTTGTTTTCTTGGGAACGACTTATCTTGCTTTTAATGTCGAAAATTTTGCTATGGTTAATGTCGTTCTAGTTTTAATCTGGATAATCCTTGGCATCTTAATCTTCCAAGAACATAAAAAATTATCAGCCAAAAGAACAGAGTATGTAGAATATATGAAAACTGATCAAACGTAGGACAGGCAAGGCAAGCAAGATTAGCGCAGGTCTTTGACCTTGATGATTCCCCCCTCACCCTGAGCAATGTACAAATAGCCCTCATCATCCTTGGCCAGACCTTCCTGGTTGTCCCCTGGAAAAGCATATTCCCTGACTAATTTTCCCTCAAGAGTTATCTCCACCAGGATGTTATCAGCATCGCTGACAACATTTAAAAGTCCTGTTTTTGAATCATAATACATGCCTGCGGGATCATCCATCTTGAAGGGTAAAACCCGGATAATCCTGGCCTCGGCCGTCTCAGTTTGGCTCGATCTAAGAGGAACCAGAATTTCCACTATACAAGGAGGGTCCCATTGATTACCCGCATAGAAAGTCCCACCTTCAGGATGATCCTTATCAGAGACAAAAGCAATGCATTCAACTCCATTATCATAGCCTTTCTGCTTCTGGAGAAAGTTGGGATTTCCCTGAAATTCTCTGTTGATAGGAAATATTCGCCTGACCTCTCTCTTATCAGGGTCAAATTCCAGGATGACGTCATCCCCTTCCTTTACTATATACAGAAGCCCTGATTGAGGATTAACTGTTATCCCTTCTAAATCTCCAGGAATCTTTAGGTTAAAAACAGGGGTTCCATCGGTCTTTATTTCAGCAATCTCTCCTTCGTCACTCACTACAAAAAGAGTTTTTCTAATAGGGTGAAAACAAATACCTGAAGGTTCGATAAAACTTTGCTTGTCAATGTTTACTCCGTACCCAGGATTTCCCAGCCAATCTAGAGGAAATCGAATGGTTGGCGAGTTTTTTGCTGGTGAACAACTGGCTAATAAGATTAAAGCACTCAGCAAAAAAAGCTTTATTTTCATTCCCTATTCTCTTTTCATCTCTTAAAGACGTTCAAAAAACGCCAAATTTCATTCATTATAAGCCAATTGTTATTTCTTTAAAAGTGCGCGCTTGATGAATCAAGCCCCTACAAAAGTCAAACAGGAAATTTACAATATTAAAGAAATTCATGCCAGTGGGATAAGACTTGCAAAACTTAAATTTTTAACAAGAAATAAAGTAAAAGCTAAAACTCCAAGGAATAACCACGTGAAAACTCAAGTTTTGCAAGTCTGACCCCAAATATTTTTGATTTGATTTTTTTTTAAAATGTAATTATATTATTAGAAAAATATGAGGGGAAGTTTGAAACATGGAGGAACGGAAATGAGACGGAAAATATTCCTCACAATAGCTCTATTCATTCTTGCCGGTCAAGGCTATGTGGCCAACGGACAGTTCACCCCTGCTGAAATTGCTCAAAGGCAAGAAATAGAGGAATTTCTCAAAACTGCAGAGATCGTAAGCTCCGCAGACATACCAGAAGGCGTTACAAAGCCGATCAGGCTTTTCTTAAAAAAGGGAGACGTTGAAAGGAGCGGAGCTTGGAAAAATCCCGAAGGGATGCAAAAGGGCTTTCTTGAGGGATGGCAGTACGAAATAGCAGCATACGAGATGGATAAACTTTTGGGATTAAACTTGATTCCACCCACTGTGGAGAGAGAGTTCAAAGGGAAACCAGGCTCTCTTCAGTTTTGGGTTGAAAGTGAGTTCAGCGAGCTCACTGTATTTGAACAAAAAATCGGAATTCCTCGTTCAAAATTCAACAACAAAGAGAATATGAAATATTTAACGAGGGCTTTTGACAGCTTGATCGGGAACGATGATCGAACACAGCAAAATATCCTCTACACCAAAGATTGGCGTATGATTCTGATCGATCATTCTCGCTCTTTCCGGTCAAGCAAGAAATACACAAAGAAACTCATGTATGGAGCCAACGGATTGAAAAAAGCCGGAGGCCTCCCCATGCTCTTCAGAAGACTTCCCCGTGCTTTTGTAGAAAAAGTTAAAGCTCTGAACTCTGATGATATAAAAAATGCCGTGGGTCCCTATTTAAAGGACAAGGAGATCGAAGCTATACTCATCCGTAAGGAGCTTCTTCTTAAAGAAATAGAGGAAATGGTAAAGGAACAAGGTGAAGATAAGGTTTTATATTAATATATAAATTTAATTAATTCAGGCTATATTTTAGATAAATCAGGCGGAAAATCAAAATTAAAAAGGAGGAGAAAAAAATGAAAAAAAGACTAATTATCTTTTTCGGCTTGGTGATTATTTTAGGATTTAGTTTGCAATCCATAGCTCAATTCACCAAAGAAGAGGTGGCAGATAGAGAGAAATGGGAAGAATTCCTCATGACAGCAGAGATTGTCAAACAAGCACAGCCATTCAGTGATCGAGAAGCTGTGACCAATCCCTGGGTTCTCACCCTGGAAAAAGACGGAGTCACAAATGACGCCATATGGAAAGATGTAGAAGGCCGGGCGAAAGGATTTATGGAAAGCTGGAAGTGGGAAATCGCTGCTTACCGTTTAGATAAGTATTTAGGCTTGAATATGGTTCCGCCCACCGTGGAAAAAAGATTTCAGGGAAATCGCGGCTCCTGTCAATTATGGATTACATCAATGATGAGTCTCAAAAAGAAATTCGAGGAGAATATTAAAACCCCCCCTGTCAAAGTCTTTTATTGGAACAGAGCATTCTACCTGCAGCGGGCTTTTGATAACTTGATTGCCAACGAGGACAGGCATCAAAATCAATATCTCATAACCGAGGATTGGCGTATGATTCTGATTGACCACTCCCGGTCGTTCCGGACTGCCAAGAAATTCACCAAAAAACTCATCTATGACGAGAAATATAAAGAAGGCCCAACGTTTATCATGAAAGAACTTCCCCGTGCTTTTTATGAGAAGATAAAGTCTTTAAATGCTGAAGTGATTAAAGGTGTCGTCGGAGAATACCTGACAGATGACGAAATTGAGGCTATGCTTATTCGGAAAGACCTGATCGTTAAGTGGATTGAGGACCATATCAAGAATCTCGGTGAGGATAAAGTCTTATACGATTAGAAAGAGGCTTCCGCTTCCTTAATTGTTTTATAAATGGTAAGAACGTTCTGGTCTTTCTCCCGTTTGTAATCAAATCCATCCATAAGCTTGCGGGAAAGGAAAACTCCCAGTCCACCTTTTTTCTCGCTCTTGATGATTTCCTGGATATCAGGCTCCCCTAATCCTCTAGGATCAAAGGGAACGCCCCAATCCCTTATTTCCAGAAACATCTTTCCCTCGCTCTGCCAGATCCTAAGGAAGATTTCACCTTTATCATTAGGATAGGCATACCTGATAATGTTCACACATATCTCCAGGAGTGCAAGTTCTATTTTAAAGTAATCTTTATCTGAAACACTCAATCCTTCAAAATTTTTCTTTAAAAAAGCTCTCATCTTATCTAACTCAGCTAAATCACTTGCGATTTTTAAGGTATTCATCCTGGTTTTCTTTCTACTCTATCCTCATCTAGGCTCTATCCTCTCGACTTTGAGGGAAAGAAATTTTTGCTTTCCTCCGCTTGGCTCTTGGATAATCTATACAAAAGAAAAAGCGATGTCAAATGCTAAATGAAATCTATTCCAAAAGTTTAATTTCAGAGGTAAAAAGGGCTGCCCATCTATAGGATGGGTCTATTTCAGCAGCTTTTCTCAGGTATTCTCTAGCTCGAATTTTTTCTCCAAGAGCATCACATGCCATTGAAGCCCAAAGATAATATTGGGGCTTTTTTTCCCTGCTGTGCTCGATCAGACTTTCACTCTTTAATTTCATCTCCGTCAAGAGCCTCTCTGCTTCGTTAACCTCTCCAAGTTTTCGCAATGAGAGAGCCTTATAATATGAATGGACTGTGGGAACTCCTGTTGTTTCTACTTTGACTTTACTGATATATTTTTCTGCCCTCTGCTTATTCCCCATCTTTTCATAGCATAATCCTATAAAGAAATATTCTCTGGTAAATAAAGGATGTAGAGGTCTTCCTGTTCCCAGATTTTCTGGATACTGCATAGCCTCGAAAAAGTCATTTATTGCCTTTTTGTATTTTCCGTTCGTCATATAAGAATAAGCTCTTCCCAGGTGAGCGAGCACGAATACCTCCCTTGCACCTGTCCAGCCCTCCCATGGAAGAAAAGTATTGGTCTCCAATATTTTAAATGCTTTTGTATATTGCCCCTCATCTACATAATATTGCGCTCTCTTGAGCAAGTAGTTGAAGTTCTTTATTACATTGCGAGGAGCTTCTCTATAAAGTTTCGCTCTTGCAGAGTGTTCCCTGGTTAAAGCGTATAATTCATCAAGAGCCACATAAAGACGATAATCATCAGGAGCAAAGGACAATGCCTTCTCATACATCGCTCGAGCCCTCTTATAATCTTTAAACTTTGTCCAGTAAATCTCTCCAAGATTTCTGTAAAGCACTGGAAACTCGGGCATAAATTCTGCTGCAGCTTTAAAGTGGTCCAATCCTTCCTCCCATCTCAGCTTGGCCACAAGAAGATTTCCAAGATAGTAGTGAGCTTTCCAATCAGAAGGATTATATTCTAAAGCAAGCTTCAGCACACTCTCCGTTTCAACTCTAAAAGGAAAAACATAATCCGGACTGCAGGTTGCTGCCTTTTTAAAGTATGCTGCTGCTTCTTCTTTGCGCCCGAGTTCGTCGTTAAAGAATCCAAGATAGTAATAAAGGATAGGATAATCTCTGGCATTGGTATTGGCGCCATAAATCTTGAGGATGCGAATGGCGTCATCTGTGAGGTTCATCTCTGAGTAGTCAGCAGCCGCTTCAAGATAATATTCTGGGTCCGCTCTTAAAATATCAAGCTCGCTTTCCCCGGAGAGCAGCTCTTTCTCCAAAAGTGCAAGAGGAGAAATCGGGTCCTCTTTTAAAGCAGATTCTATGAGTGTTTCAGCTTCTGTCTTATTGTTAAGATGTCTTTCCGAAGCGGCAAGCATAACTCTTGCTTTCAAATCAACGGGATTATTCCTGATTGCCTTTCTCAACAATTCCCCTGCATCTCTATAATTCTCCTTTTCGAACTCCAGAGCAGCAAGAAGATAAGGAGCAACATGCCTGTAAGCAGCCCTTCTTGAGACCATATAAAGATCCTCCTCCGGGCCCTGCACAATTCCGAGCTTTATTTTAGAAAGAGCTCGGTAATAGCGCGCCGTATGGTCGTCTTCATTTCTTTTGAGAACTCTCTCAAACAGGTCGAGTGCTTCTTTAGTTTTTCCTGTTTTGTAATAAAGTATTCCAAGCCATTTAAGGGCAGGGGAAAATTCAGGGTCCGCCTCGAGTGCGTTCATGAAGTAGTACACGGCTCCCTCTGTATCCCAGTGCTTCATCGAATAATAACCTTTGAGAAAAATTATCTCCGCCGAATCACTCTCCTGCATTGAAAAGTCTGGCTGAAGCTCAGGAGGGGAAACCTCTTTCTTTTCTGTCGTGCAGTCCATAATTTTCTGCCCGTATTTATCCAGGAATTCAAGTGTGTAAATTCCCCGGCGTTCTCTCGAGGGAATCTCGTTTTTATAAAATCCTTCGGGAGAGATATCCAGCCTTTCTGAAAATATCTGCCTTTCTCCGCGAAAAAGCTTTACTTCAGCGTTATTGAATGCCCTCGTCGTATTAAGAGCAATAAAGACTCCTTCCTCTCTCAATTCCAGGTTCAGAGCAGCATCAGGATTTGCTTTTACAAATCCGTGCATATTCTTTAACGGATACCACCACTCATCCCATTCCTCGATAAGATGGGGCTCAAAAATCCAGGTGTCGCCCTGAGTGAGAAGTCTTCCTGCCTGGACTTCAATATACTGACCATCTTCATCTGTTAGAAGATCTTCCCAAATAGTTCCGCTGGGAGCTGTTCCCCATGTCCAGAACTTTTTCCCCGGACTCTCATATCTCGAAGCATAATGAGCTGTCCCGTTATCTTCCTCATAATTGTAGGCACCGTTGTAGTCTCCCGGAGTTCCGCAGAAATAATCAT
>CAYUXD010000065.1:0-10088 GCA_964448655.1 uncultured Eubacteriales bacterium | reverse complement strand
CGGGAGGTCTCGTTGTAACGGGGATTCTCCAGGATTGAGTAATTCATTGATGAAGTTATGTCTAACTTTCAGAGGAGAAACCTTACTCAACGATTTTTGACCCACCGCCACTTTTTTTGTGATTGTCTGGCTGTTAACAATCAATGTTAAATTATGAACACCTTTTTCCGTTGCTTTAAGACGCCAGTTTATCTCCCTTTCTTCTTCAATCCTGAGGGGAGGAGTTTGGATATCAAAACCTGTGGAAGGTTCGAGAGCAAGATTGATATCAAGAGGATTGTAACCTTCTTCCAATTTGACCTTTAAGATTGTTTCTTGCCCGGGAGTTAGAGCCTCGTAGCCGAACCAAAGGTTAAGCTGGATGAGTATTAGAATGAGAGGAATGATCATCACCAGCAAAGGTTTGACAGAGTAGCTGATGTATTTTAAATTATTCCGGAGAATGTTTCCCTGCGCTTTAAGAGAGAGGCTCAGACTATCCTTGAACAAGCGAAGCTCGAGGAGATGAGCTTTTATTTTATTCTTGGCTTGCCTTATTCCTTCTTGGTTTGAAGTGAAGCGAAAGACAAAAAGCATCAACAGCGCTGTTAGGAATGAGATGAGTATCATGCCCACCCAGGGACTCATGCTTCGGAAGGGGAAAAAGATAAGGCTAAAGATTTTGCCGAACGCAGCATTAAATATCCACATCATCCTTTTTATTATTTAAGAAATATATCCAAGTCCTTTTAGCTTTTTTTTGATTTCTTCCTCGGAATCTGATTCTTCGAGTTTTGCAATCTCTTTCTCCAGGCAATGAGTGATGAACTCCTCTGGAGAAGAATAGCCAGCCATTTTGGCGTATTTTTTAACTTTATCCATTAAATCTTTATCCAGCCTTATCTTGGCTTTTCCCATTTTTTTCTCCTGGAATCTAAAATATCGGTTTCCCTACCATCTCCTTTGGTATTTCTATACCGAAGATTTGAAGGATTGTCGGTGTTAGATCATAAAGAGCCGGAGATTTGACCTTTATCTTGCGGTTGGTGAGTAAAATTCCTGGAATAACTTCGGGAGCCATGCAGTGGTCACCACTCCATTTTTCTGTGTTATCCTCAACAATTTCTTTTGGGATCCTTCCCAGTGTGGCAGCCCAGGAGGTGCGGTAGCCATGATTGTAGCCGACAATGATATCCGGAGCTTCTTCCACATAGGGACCTTGGTAAACATCTTTAGCAACAAAAGCTCTCAAAACAGGCCTTCCCCCTGTTTTGGGATCGCGGAAATTTTCTAATTTATGAGCGATTTCTCGAACGAGAGCTTCTTTTTCTGGTCCTGGCTTGACAATGCCTTCCGCTTCTCTTCCCTTTTGGTTAAGGTAAAGGCTGTTCAGACCAAAAGAATAAGCTTTGGTTCTTGACCAATTAGTGTTCATGAAAAGATCTTCTCGACCCTGTTTAAAGGGATTAATCAGGGTGTGGTAACCGCTTTCTTTAAGCCATGTGTTTAAATTGAAAGAACGGCGGAAGGGAGAGAAACCATGGTCAGACATGACGATGAGCACCGTATCCTTATCCACCTTTTCCATGGCTTTTGCCAGTAATTTATCCATCTCTCTATAGATATTTTCAATAGTGTTTCCATATTTGGAAGCAAGGCCTGGATCATAAGAAGGATGTTCTTTATCTATAAGGCGCCAGAACATGTGCTGCCTTTGATCAGTGCTGGAGACATAGTAGAAAAGAAGCCCCGAGGAAAACCTTGCCAGTTCATAGTCGAACATATCCAGCCTTTCTCTCAGGACAAGATCGTCCTGCTCAAGGAACTCACCATCATCCAGAACGTCATTGTCAAGAGCCTTGGTATCAGCCGGAAGACCCTTGGTAAAAAATGGACCGAACCTTTTCTCCAGCTCTTTAGCGTATCCCTTAGGAGTGGAAATGGGAAGGGCAGCTTGACCTGGGTCAATGTTGACGGGTGAAACATAAAGCTTGAAGTTAGGTCTAACCTGTTTAAGGTAAAACATGCAGATGCCATTTACACTCTGAGTGGGAATTATTCTGAAGTTAATTTTTTTCCATGAACTCCATTCTCCTTCTTTGAGGATAAATTCGTGATCCTGGATCGAAATTTTAGCCACCGGATTCACCGGGTCGATAAAAACCTTAAATTCTATCGCTGATTCTGGCCTATCTTTTTTATAAGTGTTTACAGGCCCGGGAAGCTTTGCTTCGACTTTATTGGCGATTAGATTGACTGGGTGTATTCTTCCTCCACCGATATCCTCCTTGAGTTCTTTGGTTTCTGTTGTGTAGTAGTTGAAGATACCGTAGCTTCCAAGTATATCAGGTGTTCCCATACCTGAAATTGTTCTCTGTTTTGTAGAGGATGGAGGGTAATTAGCCGGGATTTTAAAAACGGTTGCCGGAATGTCATGCTCTTCGAGAATCTGCCAGAAAGCTTTTCCTTTACGCATGTTATTTACTTCTCCTCCTGAAAGAGGAAGCACAAGATTTCCGATTCGAACTGTTTTTTTTGCCTCTGTAGTTGCGGATGCAGAAAACAGAGGAAAATAGCGTTCAGGATCTCTGTGGATGAAATCAAATATAGCATGCCCCCCTGGGTTAGTTCCGGTAATAAAATTTGACCAAGCCACAGGACTCTGAGGTGGAATGCTTGTTCGGAGTGGGAGAAAATCTCCCTGGCGCGTCAGCCTCTGGAAATAAGGAAGCTTTCCTTCTTTCATCCATAGCTGTAGAAGGCGAGGGTCTATCCCGTCGAGCCCAAGGATAAGAACTTTTTGGGGAGTTTCCCTCCTTCCAAAAGCTTTTATAGCCAGGTCTGAGCTTCCCAAAGCCAGAAGAGACCCAGCAGCCAAGCCTAATTTAATAAATTCTCTTCGGTCTATTTGATTCATTTTTTCTCTTCCTTTCTTTTTTGATCTAAGGAAAAATTCTGGACATCTAGCAGTGAACGCCCGTCCATGTGCGAGGGTACCTGGAGGCCGAATAATTCGAGTGCTGTTGGAGCAATATCCATTATAGAAGGACTCTCTGTATTTATTTTTTTACTGCAGAAAAATATGCCGGGGACAATCCTGGGGTCGATGCAGTGGTCTCCACTCCAGGCTTTGATGTTGTCTTCAAAGCTAAGGTTATTGACTTTTCCAGTGACTGAATCCCAGGAAATCCTGTATCCTTCGTTGTAGCCTACGATAAGATCAGGGCAATTATCTAGATAAGGACCAGGTGGAAGTTCATCGCGGTCGAAAATTTTATTGATGGCTACAGCGTTTCTTTCTTCGTCTTTTAGACCATCCAACTTTCTGATAAGTTCTTTCTTTAAGACCTTTGTTTCTTCACCGGTATGAATCTTTCCCTTTGCTTCCCTCCCTTTCTGATTTATGTAAACTCCCCCAAGGCCCAAAGCGTAGGCCTTGGTCTGCTCCCAGTCGACATCCTTAAACCACTCCTCGCTTCCTTTTTTTCCTTCTTTAAGGGAAAGATAACCGTTTAGATAAAGCCAGGAATTGAGATTCACTCCGCGGCGGAAGGACTTGAAGCCATGGTCTGACATGATGATTACCACGTCTTTTTCATCAGTTTTGTCGAGAACTTTCCCCACCAGCTCATCCATTTTTTGATAGAGGTCTTCGATAACCTTGGGGCTCATTTTTGCTTGTCCGCTCTGGAGCGCAGGGTGACTCTTATCAAGATACCGCCAGAACATGTGCTGGATGCTGTCCGTGGTCTCAAAAACACAAGTGATCAAGCCTTTTTTTGTTTTGTCCATGGCATTGAAAAGCATGTTTTCCCATTCTTGATGGTTTGAATAAGTCAATTCTAAGAAGGCTTCTTCACTGAGGACTCCTTCGTTCAGAGCCCACGTATCGTTTGCTTCTCCAAGTGTTATGAAGCTTCCCAGGAGCTTCGCCAAATAGACAGAATAGATAAAGGGATGGGAAAGAGGCAGAGCTGGTTTTTCCGGGTCTATATTCAGAGGAGTGAGATACATCTCGAAATGAGGATGAATTTGAGAGATATAAAAACGACAGATGGCTTTTATTTTTATTCCCAGGCCAGGGCGGAATGTCAGTTTTTTCCATCCTGAGAATGTCTGCTTTTCCAGCTTGAATTTTTGGCCAGAGACTTCCAGTAAAGCTTCTTCTTTATCCTTTTCGATTGAAATTCGAAGAGGGAGGTGAATTTCTTCATCATTTCGCAGGAGGTTATTTTCTGGTCCTGATATGTAGGTTTCAATCTTATCTCCGTTTAAACTCACAGGGATATTTATTCCGCCTTCCCGCCTTTTTATTCTTTCTTTATCTGAGGTGTAGAAAGAGAATGTTCCCTGGCTTCCTTTGAGGTCAGGAGCACACATGCCAGAGAGGAGATGTCCTTTGAATTTTTCTGGGGGAAAGGTTATCGGCACCCTCAAGACGGTGCTGAAAATGCCTTTCTGCCCCAAGATTTTCCAAAAAGGAACGCTCTTGCGCAGACCTTTTATTTCGGGCTTGGAGAGGGGAATATTGTATTTTCCGAGAGATAAAGTTTTCTTCGGTTTTCCTATCCGGGCCGAGGAAAGATCTGGAAGATATGTCTTTGGGTCACGGCTTAGAAAATCAAAGATGTTGTGTTTAGAAGGATTGGAACCGGTCATAAAAGAAGACCAGGCGACCGGGGAGATTGACGGAATAGTTGTTTGAAGTCTGGCGTATGCCCCATTTTTTTTTAATTTTGAAAAATTCGGAAGTTTTCCTTCGGACATATATTTTTCGGCAAGAGTCGGTTCTAAGCCGTCCAGCCCGATGATTACTAATCTATTGATACTGCTTTTCTTGTATGCTCTTTGCCCTTTTATGATCCGAAAGAGAAAACGAAAAGGCCATGAGAAAAAGGAGAAAAGAGCCAGGAAAAAAGTTAGGAAAAATATAAAAAAGGAAGTAAGAAAGGCAAAACCTGCTCCTGGGCCAATATAAGCCTGGAGGGGCAAAGAAAGAGCAAGCAAAAGAATGAAAAAAAGCACAAAAGGGGACAGGCTACTTTTAGAGAATAGGGGAGAGGCTGCTTTTTCTTGTAAAGGTTTTAGTTCCTTAAGATGCAAGACTCGCTCAGAAAAAGTAGCCTGTCCACTTTTTTTCTGTTTCTTTCTTTTTCTTAGAAAGGTTTGAGCTCTCAAAAATGCAAATTGTGCACAGAAAAAGTAATATGTTCCGTTTTTGTCCTCACGAAAAAAGTAGCCTGTCCCCATTTTATTCATATGAAAAGTCATCCAGGATTATTTTGGCTAAATCAGAGATAGAGAGGTCCTGACTCGGTTCTTTTTTTGACCAGAAAAAAGCATCATCCCAGGTGTGCATTCCCTGCAGTTGGGAGCGGCCAAAGATTTCCTTTTTCTTGACCGAGCCCTTCATATCAAACCCAGATTCTGAGAGTACGATTAAATCCGGGCCCTCGGAAAGATAAGGACCGGAGTAAATTTCTTCAGCATCAAACACACATCTCACAACTTTTTTCCCTTTGTATTCAAGCCTTTCCAATTTTTTGCGGATTTCTTCTTTTAGAGCTTTTTTTTCTTGTTGTTCGACACAACCTTCAGGGAATCTTTCTTTCAAGTTCAGGTAGATGCGATTGGGCTCCATGACAAAGGCTCTACACGAAGGAGAGATATCGGCCAGGCTTTCGGGAGAAGTATTTTTGAACTTTAAATAGCCCTGTTCCTCCAGCCAGGCATTAAGATAGACTTCCTGTTCGATCTTGGCAAATCCATGATCTGAAAGAAGATAGAGGCCTTTATCATCGTCTGTTAGCTTGCGAAAAGATGTTACTATTTCGTCTATGGCTCGGTCGATCTGGCTGTAATAACCGAGGAAGTTTTGATGATACACATGGTTTTCGTCTTCATAAGCATCCCATTGGAAATGATGGAGGCGGTCGGTGCCGGTGATCACAAATTCGAAATAATCCCAATCTTCTTTCTTGAGCAAGTTAAAAGCCTTCAGGCGTGCATCAATGGTTTTAGCCAGGTCCTTCCAGAGAAGTTCTGGATTTTCTCTTGATTTTTGAGTGTCAATGTCTATCTCGTAGCCTATATGCTCCAGCACAGGTACGTAAGAGCGAGGATAAACTGCTTTAGAGAGTTCAATGGCTACAAAACCTGAAATAAGGATTCCGTTAATTTTGCGGGCGGGATAGGTGGAGGGTTGGTTAATGATGATGCATTTTTTCCCTTGATCTCCCAGCATATCCCAGAAAGTCTCTGTTTTTATATCAAGGAAATTCGGGAAGCGAAGGTCATAAGAATTTCTTTTGAAGTCTGTAAAGCCAAAAATGCCGTGAGTTCCGGGATTCGTTCCAGTCATGAAGTTGGTCCAGCTTACAGCAGAAATTTCAGGAAGGCTTGCCTTCATCCGCTGAATGTGGCCTGAGTCAATAAGCTTTGAAGTAGCGGGCATGATTCCTTTTTGAGCGAGGTCTAAGAGGAGAGAATAGGGAACTCCATCCAGGCCTATCACCAAAACTCTTTCTTTCTTTTTTCTCTTAAAAAGCGACATGTTAAATTAACTGGATCCGAGGATGATTCGGGCATCAACGATAGCACAGCCTTTTCCTCTCTCATAGACAAAAAGCGGGTTTATATCCAGTTCTTGGATTTCCTCAAAGTCTGTAACGAGCTGAGATAGTCTTTTCAAGCATTCAGATACAGCCTCAATGTCGTAAGCTGGCTCACCTCTAAATCCTTCCAGGATTTTATGAGTCTTTGTTCTCTTGATCATCATGTCAGCCGTGAGTTCACGAATAGGAGCAAGTCTGAAGGAGACATCCTCCAGGGCTTCGACATAAATTCCTCCCAACCCAAACATCAGAATGGGTCCAAACTGAGGGTCTCTGCTCATTCCCAGAATAATTTCTTTTCCCTGAGAGGCCATTTCTTCTACAAGCACACCTCTAATTTTTGCCTTAGGTTTTTTAGCCTGGATATTTTTAAGGATTTCCTGGTAGGCTTCATGCACCTCGTTTTTATTCTTTAAGTTGAGCTTGACACCTCCGAAGTCAAATTTATGGAGGATATCCGGAGAGGCAATTTTCAGGACTACAGGAAAGCCGATCTTTTGGGCTGCATTTGCTGCTTCTGTTTTATTTCTAGCCAGAGAAGATTTGACCACAGGGAAGTGATAAGCCTTAAGAACCTCGTACGATTCGTGCTCTAACAGGAAAAATCGTCCCTTTTTTTTGACAGAATCTATGATTTTCTTGGCCTGGGCTTTATTTACGCTGAATTTTTTAATTCCAGTTTTTGGCCGGTTGAGCCACGAGTTGAACTTAGTCATCTCAGAAAGGGCTCGGGCTGCTGATTCAGGAAACCTATAAGAAGGAATTCCGTTTTCTTCCAGGATCTCTATTCCTGAAGATACGTCATAAACTCCTAAAAAACTGCACAAGACTGGCTTTTGGAATTTTTTGGCTGTCTTAACAATGGAATCGGCAATTTTATCCACGTTGGTGAAGGAAGTAGCAGTCAGTATAATGATTGAAGAATGGACGTTTTTGTCTTTCAATATTTCCCTTAAAGTTCCCTCATACTGTTCATGTTGGGCTTCCGCGATCAAATCAACAGGATTATTTAAACTTGCCTGGGGAGGGAGAATCTTCTTTAAAGCTTTTACTGTATTTAGGCTAAAGGGAACAATATTCAGACCATGGCGAATGCAGGAGTCAGTGGCCAGTATTCCTGGTCCTCCTGAGTTTGTGATGATAGCGACATTTTCTCCTTTTGGCAAAGGCTGGCTGGAGAAAGCTTTGACATAATCGAAAAGCTCTTCCAAAGTCTCTCCCCTGAGCACTCCACACTGGCTAAAAATGGCATCGTAAACTCTGTCCGAACCAGCCAGAGAGCCGGTGTGAGAAGAAGCTGCTTTGGCGCCTAACAGAGTACGCCCTGCTTTAAGGGCGATGATCGGTTTGGGATTCGTAGGGCTGCTGGTGATATCGCGAGCTATTTTCATGAACTCTCTTCCGTTGACAAGGTCTTCAAGATACATCAAGATGACATCTGTTTTCGGGTCATTTTTTAAGTAGAGCAAAAGCTCATTCTCAGTCAGACCTGCTTTATTCCCCATACTGATGAATTTGGAAAAACCGATGTTGGACTCTTTAGCATAATCAAGCACTGCCACACAGAGCGCGCCGCTTTGCGAGATGAAAGCAATATTTCCTTCTTTGGACATCGGGGTGCCGAACGTAGCGTTCATGGATGACTCAAGGTCGGTGTTCATAACGCCCAAACAGTTTGGTCCTACAAGGGAAATATCATACTTCTGGATGATCTTTTGGATCTTTTTCTCCAGTTCTATTCCCTTTCCTCCTATTTCCTTAAATCCGGCTGAAATAACTATGGCTCCTTTGATCTTCTTCTTTCCGCATTCTTCGAGAATGCCCGGGACAAAGCGTGAAGGAACAATGACGATTGCCAGGTCCACTTCATCAGGAATATCCATCACTCTGGGATAGCATTTTATTCCGAGAATTCCTTTGGCTCGGGGATTAACAGGATAGGCGATTCCCTGGAAGCGACTGTCGATTATGTTGGCGAGAAGGGCTTGTCCAACAGAGCCTTGCTGTCTTGAAGCACCGATGATAGCCATGGATTTAGGATAAAAAATAGAGCTAAGTTTGCTGACGGTCTCATCTTGTGCCTTCGCGACTTCTTTGTTTAGTATTTCCATATATTTACTTCCTGTTCATTCTTATACATTTTAATTCCCTACGCTCGAAAAATCAACAAATTGATGGGGTCAGACCCAGTTAAGATATTGGCTATGAAGCTTGCCTCGAATAAAACTGTGTGCTATATTTTAGTTCCTTTCTATCTATTTATTTTTTCAATTTTAAATAAGGAGGAAAGATGAAAACAAAGGTTCTTGTTAGTCTATTTTTCATTTTATTGTTATTTTCGGGGATTTCCTATGCTCCACAAGAAGCGCGGGTTCTTCGTTTCCCGGCTATCTACAATGATCAGATTATTTTTACTTATGCTGGCGATCTCTACACAGTTTCCTCGACAGGAGGTTTTTCCCGAAAACTTACCAGCCATGATGGATTTGAGGTTTTTGCCCGCTTTTCTCCTGATGGAGAGTACATAGCTTTTACTGGTGAGTATGACGGAAATCGTGAGGTCTATTTGATTCCTAGCTCAGGTGGAATACCCAAAAGACTGACCTACACTGCCACTCTCGGTCGTGATGACGTTTCGGATCGGATGGGTCCGAATAATATCGTGATGACCTGGAAGCATGATAACAAACATGTAGTTTTCCGTTCACGCATGCGGGAATGGAACGATTTTAATGGCCAGTTGTATTTGGCTTCAATTGAGGGAGAAACACCCGAACAGCTCCCATTGCCTCGGGGTGGATTTTGTTCATTTTCTCCCGATGATAAAAAGTTGGCCTATAACCGCATCTTTCGTGAATTCAGAACCTGGAAACGTTATCGTGGTGGCATGGCAGACGATATCTGGATTTATGATTTTGAAACAAAGAAAGTCAAAAACATCACCAATAATCCTGCTCAGGATATTATCCCCATGTGGAGTGGCAACCGCATCTATTTTCTTTCAGACAGGGATGAAAACAAGAAAATGAATCTTTTTGTCTATGATCTTGCCACTGAAGAGACCAGAAAGCTAACAAATTTCGAAGAGTTCGATATCAAATTTCCTTCCCTAGGTCCAAAGGCTATAGTTTTTGAAAACGGAGGATTCATCTTTCGGTTTGACCTTGAGAAAGGAGAAACTCAAAAAGTTCCTGTTATCATATCCGATGATATGACTTCCAGCCGAGGAAAATTTGTCAAAGTCAATGAGAGCATAACAAATTATGAAATCTCTCCTGATGGAATGCGGGCATTATTCGGTGCACGCGGAGAGATTTTTACTGTACCGGCCAAACATGGAAACACACGCAACTTGACCAATACTTCTGGGGTTCATGAGAGAAACTCAAAATGGTCTCCTGATGGGAAGTGGATTGCCTATATCTCTGATCGAAGCGGCGAGGATGAAATTTATATCATGCCCCAAGATGGCTCAGGGGTGCCCAGACAGATAAC
>CAYUXD010000064.1:5449-10091 GCA_964448655.1 uncultured Eubacteriales bacterium | reverse complement strand
AAAGACAAGGTCGTTAGAGGGATAGAACTGATTCGCTCTCTCCAGGATTTTTATCTTCTTTTCATTATCCTCAATTTTCTCAGATCGATAATACAGATGACTATTCCAGTAAATTAGAATATTGATACCTCCAATGACTATAACCGCAAAAATGAATATAATTCTCTTTAATTTGTACATTTTTGGAGATTTGAGTCTTGAGATTTATTTCTCTCGCTTCGCTTATAAAATGCCGTCACGGCTGTCAGCGATAAGACAACGGTAAACAGCACCATATTCGCCGGAATATGCAGATTGAAATCAGCGATGCTGTGAATCAGAATGACCACAATCGCAACAATACCACCCAGGGCCAAACCCTTTACCTGGGGATACCTTCTCACCCTCCAGATTAGAAAGGAACTAACAACCATAAAAGCTATCCCGCCAAAGAGAAAAATCATTCCCACAGCCCCGAGTTCTGATAAATACTCGAGGAAGTCGTTATGAGCATGGGAAAGATGTCCGGGCATCCTGTGCTCTTCATAAGCCGGATAGACAGAGGCAAACGTCCCCAGCCCTGTCCCGAACAAAGGAAAATCTCCGACAATTGATGTCACATTACTCCATAAGACCGGCCTCCCCTCATGGAGGAACTTATCCAGAGCAAATCTTTCGATAGTTGCATCTATCCCTACATAAAGAGAAATTAATATTATAATTAAAAAGCTGACTTTGAGAAAATTCTTTACCCATTTCTGCTGATCCCTCACCCTGCCAAAATAGAGGACAGTCAATTCGAAAAAGAGAATAAAAGCAAAAATCAGGAGAAAAACTCCGGAGCGAGACCTGGAAAAAATAATCGCCAGGGACATGAGGATGATGCCCCCGCTGATGATCAGATTTGTGGAGAATCCTTTCCTGGACAAGCGGAGGACTTTTTCCCTCCATTTCAATCCGGCCAGGGAAAAAAGGTCAATCCGGGCAATGATTAACCCGATGGCTAAAGGGATGATCATCTCCAGGTAGCCGGAAAGATGGTTTCGATTTACAAAAGTTCCCGTTACTGTATCTAAATAAAATCTCTTCTCAAAGAATAAAATTCGAGGATTCTTATTGTAAAGCTCGAACATTCCGTAAAAAGCCTCGAAAATTCCCATGCTGACCAGGACGTAGAAAATCCTCATAATCTGCTGCCGCCTGGTTACATTCTTAACAATGAGAAAACCGAGGAGAAAATAGGAGAGAAGCTCCAGCCCTTCCCGAAGTGTATGCGAAGGAATCAGAGAGAGGCTCATGAATTTAATCTTAGAAAAATCAGAAGAGAAAATATTCTGAAATGAATGAATATTCGGAGAAAAGACCTTGACCATAAAATTAGGCAGAGGGATGATCTGAATGAAAATGAAGAAAGAAGCTCGTTATTCTGCGGTCTCTCCTTCATCAGAATATAAGCAGCCATCATCACCAGCACCACAATCTCTATTACCAGGATCGACCATTCGTGCACGGATGCAGCGGGCAACGGGCTGAAAACAATTACACTTAATATGCCGTATTCAATTATCTTCCTACAAATCTTATCCCTATTCTGAACTCCTGGCGTTTCCTTAAATTTCCTTTTAATCATAATATTATATTTTATCTTTTTGTCATTGCGAGCCCCGAAAGGGCGAAGCAATCTCTACCTTTAAACAATTCTTATTATTTCCGTCTCCAAAAAGGTATCCTAACTCTTAATCTTTTTTCTCTCTCTCCGGAATTTATTGCCTCCGGTAAATACGGAATCTCTCTATCCTCCAGCACAGCCTTTGGATTATCCTTCACAAGCGCTTTCGCCTCCTTCTTCCCTAATACAATCTCCGCTCTTTTTACCGCTTCTGAAAGCCTCGGCGCCAAAGACCGCCTGTTATGCCCATCACTTCCTATAAAATGAATCAAGTTCAACTCCAGAAAACGAAACACAGCTTCCTCAGCCTCGCTTCCATAAATACCGGAGAAACTTCCGCTGTTGGCCTGAGTCAGAGCTCCCATCTGGACTAACTCATAAAGAAATGAAGGATTGCGGGCAAACACTGAGTTTCTCTCCGGATGGGCAATAATCGGCATTATCCCCTCACTCATTAATTCAAAAAAAAGCTCCTTAACGCCAGAGAAAACATGCTCAGAGGGGAATTCGACAAACATATAAGAACTCTGATTTAGCACCAGATAGCTTCGATTTTTTCTTATCTCGTCGATTAAATTGTGGGAGATATGAACTTCTGCCCCACACAATATCTCCACCTGGATGGTGTTCACTTCGAGAGCCTTGCTGAGTTCTCTGCGCCTTTCCTCTATGATTCCTAAATCTTCATGCACAAAATTATCACGGAAAAGATGAGGAGTGGCCGCAATCTGCTCTATCCCCTCGCCTTCCGCAATCCTCGCCATCTCCACCGCCTCCTCCAGACTCTCCGCCCCATCATCCAGCCCGGGGAGAATATGGCAGTGCAGGTCTATCATTGCTCTTCTTTCTCCTCCTCTTCATAATAATGGGACCGGTAGCGATAGTAGTGATAATACGGAGAATAGTACCCTTCCCCTTTGGCCTTTACTTCATTAAACAGAACGCCAATAACCTTAGCCTTGGCCCGCTTCAACTCCTCCACTGCCTGCAAAAAGGGTTTGCGTGTGGTCTTTCCGGCTTCAATGACCAAAACAGTACTATCTACGAAGGAAGAGATAATAACAGGGTCAACCACAACCAGCAGAGGAGGCGAATCAAACAGAATAACATCAAACCTTTTTTTCAATTCATCCATCATCCCCTTCATCTTATCCGAATTGAGAAGCTCGGCAGGATTAGGTGGAATGGGTCCGCTTGGAATAAGCCAGATATTTTCAACATTTGTCTTCTGAACGGCATCTTCAATTGAAACCTTTCCGGTCAAATACCCGCTCAGTCCCCCAATATTCTTCACTTTAAATATCCGATGAAGCCTTGGCTTTCTCAAATCCGCATCCACAACGAGAACTTTCTCATTAAGCTGAGAAAATGCCACAGCCATATTAGCCAGAGTAGCCGTTTTCCCTTCCTTAGGCAAAGCACTTGTAAAAACAATTGATTTCGGAGGGCTTTCTGCATGAGAGAGCAAAATGGAAGTCCGCACCGTCCTGTAATCCTCTGATATGAAAAACTTGGGATGAAGGTAGTTGACAAGCTCTATCTCTTTTATATCTGGGAGAGTTTCTTCACTCTCAGGATTCTCTTTGCTGTACGAATAAGAAGATTTATACTTTGAATAATAGCCGTACCTTTTTTTCTTCTTCATCCCTTCAGGAGGAAGGTAGGGAATTACTCCAAGCGATGGAAGTCCGCTCAGTTTTTCCACATCCTCAGGTCCCTTTACCGTGTTGTCTACATATTCCAGAAGAAAACAGAGGCTCACTCCTCCAAAAATGCCGATCAAGAACGCCAAAATAAGATTTTTCTTCTTCTTCGGTGAAACAGGGCTTCCAGGAACTTCGGCTTTATCTATAATGCTGATATTGCTGGTCTTAAGCCCACCCAAGCGGGCAGATACCTGGGTATTTTTTTGCATCTCTATTAATGAATTAAGCTGCCTCTGCATATTCTCAACTTCTATCTTCAAGCTATTGTAGAAAATAGCATTGCTGTTCATTCTGACTACATCCATTTTTTGTGTTTCTAGCAAATCCTCAAGAGAGTCTTCCTTTTTTAAGGCTGAGCGGTACTCAGATTCTGCTGCATCCACGGCCTTTCTAATCTCGGTTTTTAGCTCCTCTTTCATGCTATCAAGTTTCGCTTTAAGCTCAATCATCTTCGGGTAATTGGATTTAAAAGTCTTGCTCATCTCCTCGTATTCATTCTTCATCCGTGCATAGTCCATTTTAAGAGTTTGAATCAAAGTATTATTTACAAACTGAGGCAGGGAGTCGACATCTAAATCTTTCACCTCGCGGTAAGCAGCCTCTTTGTTTATTCTATCAATTTGAGCCTGGGTATAAGCATCAAGTACGGCAGCAAATTTGCTGACTATAGTACTTTCTTTTTCGCTTGTAAAGAAAAGCTTTTTCTCCTGTCCATATCTCTGGAGTTCTCTCTCTTTTGCTGCCAGATCTTCTCTCAGTTCAGCTATCTGCTCACTCAGGAAATCAGAGGCTTGATGAGTTGTTTCGTATCTTTTTTCAACAGAAAAGCTTATAAACTCTTCAGCTAAGCTATTTATTATATCAGCACTAAGAACAGGATAGGGAGATCTGTAACTCACTTCCACTAATTTTGTGTTGCGAATAGGCGAGACCTCTATGCCTCCTTGAACAGCCGCTGCCACTTCAAAATAAGAGTTAAGAGGAATCTGAGATTTTAATCCTTCATCTTCCGATTTTCTCTTAGGCGAAATAAAGCCTTTTAAGGATGCAAAAAAGCTCTTTTTTGGCTCTTTCCCTGCTCCAAACTCTGGTCGAGATAAAAGATTCATTTTTCTAGCCACTCTTTCTGCTAAAGATTTGCTTTTAAGAAGCTTTAGCTGTGTATCGTAAAATCTCAAATCTACTGCACGGCGCTGATAACCAAATTCATCTTCTATACTCAATATTCTTGAGCTTTCTTCTTCAATAAGCAAAGTTGTTTTGGCTTTATATATATGGGTCGCCAAAA
>CAYUXD010000064.1:0-5439 GCA_964448655.1 uncultured Eubacteriales bacterium | reverse complement strand
AAAAAAGAAAAAATCCCAACAAACAGGATAAGGGCTCCACCAAAGGTCACAACCACCCACTTCCTTTTTACAATCACCCTCCAGTACTCTAATAAATCAACCTCCTTCTCTCTTTCCTCTCTATGATCCGTTTCAAAATCCATTTTCCCTATCCCTCTTTAAATTAATTTTTACATTTGTATTAGAAAGATTTACGCTTCACGATCTCCATTTTACGTTTTACGTCAAAATATTGTTTCCGGTACATACACAACATCATTTTCCAATAACTGTATATCTTTCTTTTTTCCTTTTATTATATCTTTTACATTCACTTTTATCTGCTTCTCTTTTCCGTCTTTATTGATTCTTTTAATAAGAACTCCACCTTTTGAGGCTCTCTCACTAAATCCTCCTGCCTGAGCTATTGCCTGTAGCAAAGTCGGGATATTGGATTTTTTAACCTCTAGAGCACCTGGCTTTCTCACCTGCCCAAAAACATAAATAAGCACTGTTTTTTCAGCAGGAATATTCACGATATCATTCGGCTCCAGGGGAATATTTAATCTGGCATCTCCCTTTAAAAACAAATCGTCGATTGGAATTTTTAAAGAAGTACTTGTACCATCCTGAAACTGCCGAATAACAATAATATCATCCCCTGCGTCTTCGGTAAGCCCTCCAGCCTCTGAAATTAGCTGAAGCAGTGTCTGGCGCCCGAGAAGCTCATAAGGACCAGGCTTTCCAACCGCCCCAAGTACAGATATTCTTTTGCTTTGGTATTCCTTTATAAAAACCGTTACTTGAGGGCTCTGGAGGTATTTTTCTTCAAGTAGCTGACTTAACTTTTTTTCAAGCTCAGTTTTGGTTAAACCTTCAACCTCAACTTCGCCTAATAAGGGAAGAGTTATTTTCCCATCTTCTGAAACCCGTACTTTATTGTTCATCTCCTCAAGACCAAACACACTTATCTCCAGAAGATCTTTTGCACCCATTTTGTAATCTGCCTTATATTGGTCCTGCCCCCAGAAGTAACAGGAAACTAATAATAATATTAACGTAAAAAGTAACATCTTCCTCATAATTTTTGTCTCCGATAGATATTTTTTCATCAAATGCTTATTGACATGACTCAACTTTGTTAGCACTGGATAGAGCCAAAAGCTGGTTCATTGTAATCATCGATCCTTCTGTGCAGGCAAATAGAACAGGTACCCCTGAAGATGCTTTATAGGGACTCCGCCAGAAAGCATAATGACGAGCCAGCGTCGCTTCGCTCAGACGTTTGGTGAGTTATGTCAATAGGCATTTTTCATTAATATGTTAAGTTTTTCACTTATCACTGTTCACTCTTTACTAAAATTCATATGTCACATACCCACCCACAAACATCCGTTCCCTGCCTTCACCTGGAATGTTAGATGTTCTCTCCCAAAAATTAATCATTAATCCAATGCCCGTGTTTCTTATGATCCTGAAAACAAAACCTACTATATGAGTACGGTGTATATCTCGCCTTTTTATTTCTTCATATCGTCCATCTGGCATTCGCAGCATCATCGGTTCCGGATAATTTGACTCTCCATAAATTAAATTATAATCAACCCTCAAAAATTTTATTATATAAAAAGATACCCCAGCGCCATACCTATCTTCAATAAAAAATATGTTGTTTGTCCAGTAAGAAAAATTACAATCTCTATTATAATTAATACGAAAGCCGAAGCGCCACAGCCTGAAATTAAGACCAGTATTGCCAACAAATCCTGAAAAACCTTTCTTTCCTTCTATCCTGGGGATAAGCTTCTTGTAGCCAAGGGAAAGAGTTCCCCTCACTCTCCCCAAATGCGGAAATCTGATCCCAGAATAAACTTGATAAGAAGATGAGTCTCGCCAGGCAGACTGAACATGTTCAAATTTGTATTCTGTATATCCTCCTCCTATAAAAAAGAAACTTTCCGAAAAAACTCTGTAATAGAACTCGAAATTTCCACTTTTCTCTTCGCGGTTTAAAGCACGTGAGAGATAAATCTCTTCTCCGGGGAGTGTAATATCCTCATAGCTAATCTTTCTGATTAAGCCTGAAAATCCAAAAGATGTGCTTCGAGCCGTTTCATAAAAAAAACGACCATTATAACTTCTAGTCTTCTCATTCGCCCGGACATCAAATTCACTCGATGCACGCCGCCTTTTGTTACTATAAGAATAATTCCCTGAAATAACGAAACGATTGAGAAAAAGAAATTTAAACGCCGGGGATAAGGTGTTATTAAACCTTCTTTCCCTTTCTTGTTTAAAATAATAAACATATTCTGGATTTTCAGTAAAAGAAAGAATTAAGTAATTGCGAAAAAGAAAGTAAACTTTAATCTCAGGCGAAACAGTCCCTGTGAAATCAGAAGCGGGATTGTCCTCCTCTCGTTGATAATAAACATTATCATCATAACCAATATTTATAAAATTGATTGTTGGAAGAATCCGGAATGGTCCAAGTCGTAACTTAGCTCTTTTTACAATCTGATCAAGCTCAAATTTGAATGACTGGTAACTTTGCCCATATGAAGAAATTGAAATTAGAATTAGCAACAATAAAAATGTATGCACTAAAAAGACAAGATGAAATAATTTTTTCATTCTAAATATTTTCGTTGGGGTAGTTTATCTTTCCCAATAAATAGAAACCATTGATTTCACCCGGATTCTTCTTGGTTAGGTTTTCAAGTGTTTTTTTTGCTTCTTTTAAGTTGTTGTTACCCATGTGAGGCTTGTACAATTCATAATAAAGGGAGACATTGCGTGGCCTGGCTTTTATATTTCTTTCTAGGTTTTTAAGTGGGTCTCTCTAGACTCTCGCCTTATCCCTTATCTGAGTTTTAGTCCTTGCTTTTTGCTCGGGAGGCTTGGTTTTAGCCTCTGCTTTTTCAGGTATTTTCAGTGGGACTTCTTTTTCCTCTTCTGGCGCAAGTTTGAAGTGATTCAACAATTTTTGAAAGTCAAATCTTACGGATTCGTCTATCTCTTTCTCTAAGTTTGCAATTTCTTGCCTGCCCACCAGTTCCGAAACTTGCCTTAAATAATTCTCACAATTCTCCATGTCCTTTAAATAATAGTAACACATGCTCAGATAAACCAGGGCTTTTGCTTTGAGTTTTTTCTCCCTGTGGAGTCCGAAAGCAGCGATTTCCAGTTCTTTAGCAGCTTCCTTATAATTTTGGGCCAAGAACGATTTTTCACCTCGTGTCAGCAGCTTCAAATAGAAAGGGTCTATTTCCTGGCTGAAAAGAGAGGATGATAGTAAAATCGCACTGCTTGCAATCGCTATTAAACTAATAAATGAAATTAAATTAATAAATTTCCTTTTTCCCATCAATCAACTCCTTATTCTCCTTGTCATTGAGGTCATAATGCTGGCCGGTATGCACAAGAAAGGGGGAGATTTTAGTGTTGCTCTTATCGTTATGGGCCTGGATAGCCCTCATCAGTGGCGCAATTTTCATAAAATTGGGCCGAGCTCCCGCTGCCATGATCCATTTAATTGTTAGATTTTTCATCTGATCTAGCAATGCGATGGGGACGGACTAATCTAATTAGGGGCGGAGGGCTGGGGTCGGACCAAGCTGATTACTTGATTCTTAAAGATAAATACTCCAAAAAATCCTATTTTCATGCATTATATGGCCATTTTCAACATCAAAATCTTGCTGATAAGCACTATAAAGGCTCTAGTAATTCAAACACATCTTCTTCAACAACCTTTAAAACAGTGTACAAATAAATGGTGCAACTGCTGAGCTTTGAGCAAGAATTAATAATAAGCCAAATAATATTAACATGATAATCATCTAACAGCTTTTCCTCATATAAAAATTACTCATATGAAATGTTATTACAATCAAGAAACAGCTTCCATGTTGAGATTATTTCCTTTTTATAAGTGATTATAATATCCAATAAAAATCGAGCTCTTTTCTAATGGCTTGAATTATATTGAAATGCTTGTATAGACAACCTGCTAATTTAGTATTAGCTGAAAATTGATAGGCTACCGCCGTTAGGGGAAAATCAATGTCAGTTGTTGTTCAATTCTGCCCCGCTTTAACAGGCCAGTTCTTTTAATCTCTCTTCTGTTGAACTTGTCCCCTGTTCAGGTCCATTTTCTATGTTAGTCCAAAATTTTGCAAGTCATTTTTGTTAGCATCAGGAGCCTTGACCAGGCCTGTCTCCAAAGTCCTATCCAATGCAGCAAACTCCTCTGGAGAGATGTTACCCAAGGAGCTGTGCAGCCGATTTTCATTATAATCCCGCCGCCAGGCCTCTATTTTCTCCTGTGCATCCTTCAAACTCAAAAACCAGTGCTCATTCAAGCACTCCAGCCGGAAGCGAGCGTTGAACGACTCGACATAGGCGTTATTTGTCGGTTTCCCCAGGCGGCTGAAGTCCAGCTTGACCTGATTCCAATAAGCCCAGAGATCCACGTCCTTAGAGATGAACTCTGGACCATTATCCACTTTAATCGTTTGCGGTTTTCCATGCTCTTTGATCGCCTTCTCTAAAACCTGAACGACCTCACATCCGCGAATCCGCTGGCCCACATGGATAGCCAGACTTTCACGTGTGTGATTGTCTACTATCGTTAAAAGTCGGATACGGCGACCATCGAAGAGCTGGTCCGACATAAAATCCATGCTCCTGCGTTCATTTTTCTCAGACGCTAAAGGCCGAAGTTTTCGTTTCAAACACGCCCTCCGCCGCTTGTGGACTTACTTCTCATACCCAATCCTTCTTCACGATATAGCCTATAGACACGTTTATGATTCACATTCCATCCCTCACGCCAAAGCAGTATGTGAAGACGCCTGTATCCATAACCTACACGTGACATAGCCAGCTCTCTTAGACGCATCCTAAGCGCTATCTGATGATCCTTCACACTCTCGTAGCGAAACACAGAACGAGCAAATTCCATGGTCTTGCATGCCCGCCGTTCTGAGACCTGGTAGGAAGTCTTCATCTCACTGACCAAATCTCTCTTCACAGCGGGCCTTAGAGCTTTTTTGAGAGCACATCCTGAAGCATCTGCTTATCAAGAGTCAAATCTGCCACAATACGTTTCAACCGACGATTCTCATCCTCGAGTTGCTTGAGCCGGCGGAGTTCTGCTACCGCCAAACCTGCATATTTCTTCTTCCAACGGTAAAAGGTAACCTCTGAGATCCCCATCTTGCGGATGATCTCAGCCACCGGTATGCCGCTCTCAGCTTGGCGCAAAGCAAATGCAATCTGCGCCTCTGTGAACCGTTTTGTCTTCATTCTTGTCTCCTTCTCGTATGCCGATTATATCAAAAAATACTAACATCCGATTTGGACCAAAATCCAGGGATCAGATCAATATTTTAGAATATGCCAATTCCCATAGCAATTGGACTTTGGGTGTATTTTTTGAAAAAAAAGAATACTACG
>CAYUXD010000063.1:0-10139 GCA_964448655.1 uncultured Eubacteriales bacterium | reverse complement strand
AGTAATTACTTTAATTTGACCCGACCGAAGATAATCTTTATATTTCTCTAAAATCTCTCTTTCTATAATTTTTTCATTTCTAAAGATTTCCCTCAATTCCTCTTTTTGGTCAACTATTATTTGCTTAAGCGTTAAAATTTCCATTTTCAATGCAAATTTTTTATTATTTTTATGCATTATAAATGCATAATATTAAAAAGTCAACAAAACTCTCTTTTTTTTCAATGAAATGGAGGAGTTCATAAGTTATCAATTCTTGGCCATTCCGGACACAAATCCTTAACTAAGTATGAGCAAAAAAGCTACAAAAATGACTGATTTACGCAGAAATTTTTGTACAAGCATTAAAGACAGAAAGGCATAATTTTAAACCATAGTTTTCGTTATCGAGTGATGCTATTCGGGGCTTTGTGGTATGAGCTTGTGCTTTTATTGAGGCGATTCAGCTATGCTCAGGTATTTTTTTGTTGATGTATTCCGACAGCGCTTTTTGGGCGTCGTTATCTCTCCAGCCTGTCCACCAGAATTCAATGCCGATGTCATATTTGTCTTCCCGCCTTCCCATCTTACACCAAATGGTTTTCCCTATACCGATTATAGTGGAGGGAAAGATCGTTGATCTCAATTCGAGAGCAAGCATGGTTCCTTTGGCAATTTCCTCATCAGATTCAAAACGGATTCCTCCGCCGCTGATGTTCACAGTGAAAGTGTTGAGGGGGTCCTTTTTAAACTCTTCTATGCCTATCTTTCTGTAATCTAGCTCCCATATTTCCCCCAGTCTTGGAAATTTTCTTTTATCAAACATTTCTCACCTCAGTTGCCGTAGAAAATACTTTTTTATTTATCGCGTTTTTACTTAGCTAGTAAGTATAGTCAAAATAAAACGCAGATTTTCAAACAAATGTTATATTAGTTCTGCCGACAATTAGAATTAAGTTTACTCCCTGCCAACTTAAGATACCCCAACTTTAATAAGTTTACTGATTTTTCATCCCAATTTCAATAAAACTATCTTATTTTCCCTTATAATTAAAAGCGGTGGGCTTGATAAATCAAGCCCCTACAGTTTAATCAGATAAAAGGGGACAGTCCCCTTTTTTACGTTATTGATGTTAAACACATGATAAATAAAATCTCGCGCAAAACTCTAGAGGCTTTGGCCATTGCTGCTATCCTTGTCTGTTGACAGAGTAGGATAAGGGGTGATATTTATAAGCAAAAAATGAGGTTATGCTTTTTTGGCGCTTACGATCCTGATTACCCCAGGAATACAGTCATAAAAAAGGGATTGAGATTGAATGGCGTTGAGGTTTCAGAATGCTGGCTTCCACCAAAATATAAGTTCTGGTTGAGATATCCCCTCCTGGCTTCTCGATACCTAAGTTCTTGTACTAGACATAACGTCTTTTTTGTCCCTGAATTCTGTCAGAAGGATGTTCCTTTGGCCAAAATTCTTTCACTTTTCTCTTCAAAAAAGGTCGTGTTCGACCCTTTGGCCGGTCGTTTTGAGACGAAAATAATAGATTGGCACAGAAAACCCCTCAATTCCTGGCAGGCCCGGTTAAATTTCAAGATCGATTACTGGGCCTTTAGGCTATCAGACCTTATCCTGGCCGATACTCAAGTGCACAAAGATTACTTCTGCCAGGAGTACGGACTTCCCTCGGAAAAAGTAGAAGTGCTGCCTGTTGGATTTGATGATGATCTTTTTAGACCTTTTGTGGCTGCGAAAAAAGAAAACCGATTCACAGTGCTTTTTTTTGGTTCATTTCTCCCCCTTCATGGTGTGGATTGCATACTGGAGGCTGCAAATATCATTTCCAGCAAAGAGCCGTCGATCCAATTCAGGTTAGTAGGCTCAGGACAGACACTCCTTCTGGCGAAAAATTTAGCCTCCAAGCTCGGTTTGAGCAATGTTATATTTGAAGATTGGTTGCCTCTGAGCCAGCTGCCTAACAAGATTGCCTCTTCGGATATTTGTCTGGGAATTTTCGGCAGGACAGAAAAGGCTGAGCGAGTAGTCCCTCACAAAATATTCCAATCCATGGGCATGAGGAAGCCCGTCATCACAGGTCAGACTCCTGCAGTTGAGGAATTTTTTTCGCATCGAGAAAATATATTTCTCATTCAAGAATCGCGCCCAGATCTTCTGGCACAGGCCGTCCTTGAGCTTAAAGGAGATAAGGATTTAAGGGAAGGAATTGCTGAGAAAGGCTATCAACTGGTCAGCCAAAAATTTTCTCCAGAGGCTGTTGGGCGTACTCTTATCAGAATACTTGAGAAAAATTCTCTCACTCGGGGAGAGTGAGTAAGGGGAGGATGAAAAATCTAATGGAAAAAGAGTTTGACCAGCCCTTTTCCTTGCCACCTTTCAAAGGGCGAATCCAGGCATCCTACAATCATCCTCTTTTTGTCCAGGCTATTTCTGATTGCAACCGTCTTTTGAGCGACCCGGGTACAGAAATTCTTCTGGACAGGCGGAATCGAGTGGGTGTTGTCGCTCTTCCCCAGCAAGCTGGAAGAAAAGTTGACATTGTAATTAAAGAGTTTCGTTCCACCGGAGTAAACTTGCTGAAAAGCCTCTTTCTGCGCGGAAAGGCCTTTAAAGCCTGGCATGGGGCTGTGGCTTTAGTTGAGAGAGGGATAGAGACGCCTCCTCCTGTCGCTTACTTAGAGAAAAGAAAGGGTCTTTTTTTGGACCAGAGCTTTTTTCTGGCAGAGAGAGTAAGCGGAGTCGAAGAGATTCGCTTCCTCTTCCCCAAACTTCCTCCTTCTGAGCTTCGTCGACTCCTGGTCTCTTTGAGCCAGCATCTTTCTACCTGCCATAAAAAAGGGATTCTCCATCGTGATCTTTCCGATGGAAACATCCTGGTCAAGAAAGATAAGTCAGGGGAATTCAGGTTTTATCTTATTGATACCAACCGCATCAGGGTCGAGAAGCGAACAGGCCTTTTGAGCAGCGTAAAGAATCTTGTTCGCCTGGGAGTTCCGCTTGATTTTCAGCGCTTTTTTTTGCAGCATTATTTGGGAACAACTCATGTGAAGAGATTCCATTGGTTTTGGTATAGAATAAATAAATCTTTATACACGCAATTTGTTGAGCTTAAGAAAAAATTAAGGCTAAGACAGTTGGCCCAGAAATTAAAGATTCAGTAAGATGAGTTTTAAATTCCGTTGGAACGTTTATGCTGACCAGCCCCATAATGTTGCCTTAAAAAAAGACAGGCTTCGCTATCATTTGAAACATACAGCGAGCTATTTCGGCCTTCTGGCTTCAAATGTTCGCAGGACTGTTCCTATCTTATCCCGCTATCGAGAGTACCGGAAAAAAATGTATGTAGAGCCAGTAAGGATAGAAAGTCCTGTAGCTCTTTCTGTTTCTCCTTCAGAGAAGAGAGCAGAGGAAGTCCTTGAGCTTTTAAAAGAGACAGGGGTTCGGAAGAGCCTTGTCAGGATTCCTTCCTGGGAGAGCGGAAAACTCTATGTCTTCGAAAAATTCTTTAAGCTTCTCCTTAAACACGATATTGAACTTACCGTTGCTCTTCTTCAACAAAGGGATGATGTGTCCAATCCCTCACGCTGGCAGCACTTCTTGGAAGAGGTTTTTTCCCGCTTCGCGGGAGATGCATCATTTTTTGAAGTAGGGCATGCCTGGAACAGGACAAAGTGGGGAGTCTGGAGTTACAAAGAATATCTGAAGCTTGCTCTTCCAGCCGTATCTCTGGCTGAAAAATACAACGTTAAACTTGTAGGTCCGGCTGTGATAGATTTTGAGTTTCATCTCTATCCGCCTGTCTTGAATGCCATCCCTTTTTATAAAGTGAGTTCTCTTCTTTATGTAGATAGGATGGGAGCCCCGGAAAATTTGCAGTATGGCTGGGATACCTCCAGGAAGATTGCCCTGCTGAAGGCGGTAGTGGATGGTTCGTGCGGGAGAGAGCGTGATTTGTGGATAACAGAGTTCAATTGGCCGTTGAAAGGAACAGGCAAATACTCGCCTGCCTCTGGCAAGCCAAATGTCTCAGAAGAAGAGCAGGCCAACTACCTTGTTCGTTATTTTATCCTTTGCTTGACAAGCGGCTTTGTCGAGAGGATTTACTGGTGGCAGTTGGTTGCCCCGGGCTACGGACTTATCGACAGCCGCAAGAAGGAATGGAGGAAGCGGCCCAGCTTTTATGCGCTGAAAACCATGGTCTCGCTCCTTGAAAGAAGCACTTTTACAGGGAAAGTTCCGCATCCAGAGGCAATGATATTTTCGTTTTGCAAGGGAAAGAATAATTTTGTTGTCTGCTGGACTAAAAGCGCTCCACGTGAGCATGTTTTCCCGAGGCGAATTAGGGGAGTATTGAGCCGCGACGGGGAAGAGATTCCCTTCAAAGACGATCGAATAAAAATTGACGGCCGCCCCAAATATGTATTCATAGAATGAAAAAAGAATGAAAAAAGGGGACAGGCTACTTTTTCTGGGAGAAATAAGACTATCTCTACCTGCAAACAGTTCATATAGAAAAAGTAGCCTGTCCCCTTTTTTTACCCAAAATGGGGCCTGGCCCCATTTTTATGGAGCAGGCTTGGCAGTCTCTAAAAAAGAGGAAAAGGTATGAACATCGGGAAGTCATCAAATATTCCGTTTGAAAAACATGAGGTTGAAGAGTATGAGAGGAAAAGGTACCGAGGAATTGACCAGAGGCTCGTCCACGGAAGAGAAGGGAGGCTTCTGCGGAAAATTCTCCACGAAATAGGGGAAGCTCCTCTCCTTGTTTTAGATATCCCCTGCGGTTACGGGCGCTTCTCAAATATTCTTCTCGATAAGGACTTCTCTTTGGTGAGCAGCGATTTATCTTTTCATATGGTGAAGCGAGCAAGCGAGAAAGGCAGGCAGCCTCACTCTCGTTTTCTTTCGGGGGTAGTGGCTGATGCCAAACAAGGCTTGCCTTTTAAAAAAGGCGCATTCTCTCTCCTTCTCTCCATGCGCTTTTTCCATCATATCCATGAAAAAGAAGAGCGGGAGTTTATTCTTAAAGAATTTTCCCGGGCTACCTCAGGTTGGGTGATTCTCTCCTATTACCAGAAGAATTTACTCCATATTCTCCAGAGAAAATTCAGGAGGAGGATTAAGAGAAGCAGGACACGGATAAAGATGATACCTCGTAAAGAGTTTTATAAGGAAGTTGAAGGAGCTGGCCTAAGAGTCGTTAAGATTTCCCCTTTGCTCAGAGGAATACACGCCCACCATATCGCACTTTTGAAGAAAATAGGATCAAATTAAATACTAAAACTTTATTTTGAAGCCGGTTTTCAAACTCAGGCCAGAAAAATTTATGACTGCTTCCCTGGGATCAAAGACGTTGGCTTCGGTGGGTGTATCCTCCCTGATGAAAAGGAGCGGATAGGATTCTTCTCCAGCCGTTTGCCACCGGTAAAAATAGAGTGTTCCCTCTTCTATATGTTCCGTACCTGTTGAATCTTTGGACCTGTCTTTTCCTTTAAATCCTGATATTCTAGCGTAGCGGACTGTAGCTTCTATGATGAAATTGAAAGAAGAGGTGAGCTTATACTCAAATCCAAGCCCAGCCAGAATTCCGAAATCTTGCGCCGTAGCTTCCCCCCGCCATTCCTCCCATGATCCCACTCTTTGGAAGCGATAGTAATAGGCGCATTTGGCAAGGTAATACTCAACTCCAATTTTTGCATAAAAATTGGGAACGGGATAGTAGGAGATAGCAAGCCTTAAAGGAACTGCCTGCATCTTAGGATGGGTGGTGAGGGTTTCTGCGGATGGGTCCTCTGGGAATTCGACCAGGCTTTCCCTCTCTCCAAGAAAATAGTCCACGCCTATTCCCAGTGAAAAATGAGAAGATAGAGCCAGAGTAAGCTCTCCTCCCAGGATATAGCTCAGGTGGGCTGGTTTGGCCTGTTCTTGTGGCTGGACAGCGAGGATATAGCTGCGGTAGTCAGCTAAGCCCTGTGAACCATCATTCAAGTCTCCTCCAGAAATAAAACTTCCTCCACCGGAAAAAACAAGATCAAACAGGAATTTAGGAGGTTTGGAGGAGGGAGGTGGTGTGACAACAGGCTGAGAGGGGGGTGTAATAATAGGCTCTTGAGGGGGCGTTTCCTCTTTTTTTTCCTGCTCCTCTGGCTTTTTTGTTTCCTCTTCTTCTTTTATTATCTCTGGTTCTTCTTGCTCTTTTGGAGGGCCCTCAATAACGATAACCATGCTTTCATGAACATAACCTGAGACTTGCTCCAGTTCGTCAGGCGTTAACTTAATCAAGTACCATTCGCCCTCTTGTCCGGTTGATTCGAGGATTGTGCCCTCAGGGACTTGCTTGATAATTATGCTTCCTATACTGGGTTTTAACCTGATGTTTGCCTGTTCGGTGACAACCTTAAGCTTTCTCAGAACTTCTTCCCCTCTGGCCACAGATAAGAAAAGGAGAGATGCGGCGAGCAAAAGGGTGCAGGCTTTAGCTATTTTTTTCTTCATGCGTTATGAAAAATATGAAATGGGATCAGAGAAACAGGAAAAAAATGCAAAGAATGGCGACACAAAGAATAAGAAAAATGGGGACAAGAAAAATGGGGGCAGTCCCCATTTTTTGGGGTTGGGAAAATAGGGAATGTCTCCACAGTTAAAATTATAGAGAAGGGAAAACTGGCTGTCAAGGAATCGACGGCTCTACGGAAAAAGAAGGGCAGTAGGATTCAAGGGGCAAGACTTGCTTCTCACCAGAGTAAAAAAGGGGACAGGCTACTTTTTCTGTATGAACTGTCTTCGGGTAGAGACAGTCTTCTTTCTTCCAGAAAAAGTAGCCTGTCCCCTTTTTGAGCTTGCTTATCCCTCAGAAAAAATGTTAATATTTATAAAAATCCAGAGGAGAAAGCAATGGATCGACAATTGAGCAAAAAAAGCCGAATTCCCCTCGTCCTCATTTTAGCCTGTCTTCTTTTTTCAGGAGGCTCTATTTTCGCAGGCAAGGGACCAAAAATTAAATTCAGAGAAGAGTCCAAAGATTTTGGCAAGATGAAACAGGGGAAGGCTTTAACTCATATCTTTGTATTCAAAAACGAGGGCGACGAAACTCTTGTGATCAAAAGAGTCAAGACTTCATGCGGATGCACTGCGGCCCTCCTCTCTAAAAAAGAAATTGCCCCTGGGGAAGAAGGAGAGATAAAAGTGACTTATAATACCCTGGGATTTGAAGGCAAGAACTCCAAATATATCGATGTGGAATCAAACGATGCCGCGCAACCCCGCAAGCGTCTCACTGTCTCAGCCGAGATAGAGATTCCCCCCAGGCCCAGAATTTTCCTGGACCGTTACGCTATTGACCTTGGCCTTGTCCTGGAAAACGAAGAGATTCAAGCAAAAACATTGATTAAAAACAGGGGCGAGTTGGAATTAAGAGTTAATTGCACGCACAAGAGTGCCTCTTTTTTTTCAGGCGGTGAAAAGATTACTTTTCCCCTCAAGATCGCTGCAGGGAAAGAGGCAGGAGTAGAAATAAGAATACCTGCTAACAAAAGAAAAGGAGTGATGAGGGAATATGTTGTGATAAAGTCCAATGATCCGCTAAAGCCGAACCTCTCTCTGTACTTGAGCGGTTATATCGCCACCAAGAGCCAGCTTAAAGAACTATTTGCCAAGTATAAAGATATTTTGGATTAGGACTCCGGGAAGATTAAGCTGAAAAGCTGAGAACGAAAAAGTGATTCTTTTGGCTAATTTTATGGGCGCTTTCGCTGATATAATCCACGTTGTGTTGAGGCTCTATATGTGGATTGTTATATTCAGGGCTATTCTCTCCTGGGTCAGGATTCCGGCTCTCTATCCGGTTTCGGTCATCCTTTATTATTTAACAGAGCCGGTAATGAGACCTTTAAGGAGGTTCGTTCCCCCTAATAAAATGGGAGGGATTGATATTACTCCCATTCTTGTTATTCTTTTGATCTGGTTTGTGGATCGATTCATCGTTGTAACTCTCGCCGATTACGCTCTTCAGCTTAGAGAGCACGCGCTGTCTTCATCACCGGCATTTAACTGAAAATCTGTGGGCAGGGCCTTATCTTGAACGGGAAAGAAAAAATCTATTTAAACATCAAAGTTCAACCCCGCGCCCGCAAGCCCGGCATAGAGAAAGTAAGTTCTGGAGAGTATAAAATTCGAGTTTCCGCCCCTCCTTCCAAAGGCGAAGCCAACAGAGAAGTCGTAGAAACATTAGCCACCCATTTCGGCCTTCCTCCCTCCCGAGTGAAAATTGTCCGAGGGCAGAAGTCTCAGCGCAAATTAGTCCTGCTTGAAGTGGATAATAAAATATAATTTTAAGGGCTAGTTAAAGGATGGATATATACAACCTCGTCAGCTTTTTTGGGATTTTTGTCCTGGCCGGAGTCGCCTGGCTCTGCTCCTCTAACAGGAAGGTTATCAACTGGCGTGTTGTTCTTTGGGGAATTGGTTTGCAGCTTTTTTTTGCGATTTTCATTTTTTGGGTGCCGGTGGGAGTAAAATTTTTCCTGTTTGTAAACAAGATTGTCTTGATAGTTCTGGACAGCTCGACAGCAGGAACAAAATTTCTTTTTGGCCGTCTGGCCCTAACCCCGGGTGTGACTAACGAAGCCGGGGAGACATCCCTGGGATTTTTCCTTGCTTTCCAGGCCCTGCCCACCATAATGTTCTTTGCTGCCCTGATCGGTGCTCTTTATTATTTGAGAATCATGCCTCTCTTAATCAGGGGATTTGCTTATGTTTTTACCCGGCTGATGCGGATCAGCGGCGCCGAGTCTCTCTGTACTTCGAGCAACATTTTCGTGGGCATCGAGTCTGCCCTGGTAGTTCGGCCCCACCTGAGAGAGATGACAAAGTCGGAGCTTACGACTATTCTTGCAGCAGGGATGGGAACCATCGCCTCGACGGTGCTGGCCTTCTATGTTCTTTATCTTCATGAGGTGCTTCCTACGATCGCCGGTCATCTGGTTTCAGCCTCTTTCCTTTCCGCGCCCGCTGCGGTCGTGATGTCAAAGCTCATAATGCCTGAGACGGAAAAACCTAAGACTCTGGGAGTCCATGTCAAGCCCTATTATGAACGTGAAGACAACCTTATCATGGCCATCATCAACGGAGCCAACAGCGGCCTGCGCTATCTTGGAGGAATTGTAGCTCTTCTGGTTGCGTTTTTAGGGATTTTGGCCCTCCTTAACATTATCTTTGGCTGGCTCGGAGGCTATGTCAACGATTTGCTTGGTCTAAATCTTGAGTGGTCGTTCGAAGCCTTCCTCGGTTATATCTTTTATCCGTTTACCCTTGTCTTGGGGATTCCTCCTTCTTATGCTTTTGAAGTTGCCAAGATTATCGGAGAGAGGACTATAGTCACCGAGGTTGTTTCCTATCAGCACCTCTCTCAACTCATATCTGAGGGAACTCTCCTGCATCTGCGTTCGGGCATCATTGCTTCCTATGCTCTCTGTGGGTTTGCCCATATCGCTTCGCTTGCTATTTTTGTCGGGGGAATAGGGGGGCTGGTGCCGGAGCGGTTGAAAGACCTATCGCGGTTGGGTTTCAGAGCTCTTCTGGCGGCAACACTGGCCTGTCTTATGACCGGAGCTGTGGCCGGAGCTTTTTACTCGCAAGCCTCGATTCTTCTGGGGCAATAAAAAAGAATAAAAAAGGGGACAGGCTACTTTTTTATCAATAGAGCTGCTTACTCCATTTTTTCTGGTTTGTAGCTTTTTCTAGTGATAAAAAAATCTAAAAATCTGCGTCTTCTCTTAGTGAGAGGCAAAAGATAAAAACGATGCCCAGAGTCAAAAGAGGTTTGTCTGACGGATTAATTTACCATGTATTGAACAGGGGTAATGGAAAAGAAGAGATTTTCCATAAAGAGCAAGATTTTTGGGCGTTTATTGAATTAATTAAAGAGGCAAAAAAGCGCTATCCAATAGATATCTTTGCTTATTGTCTTATGCCGAATCATTTTCATATTGTGGTAAGGCCCTTTCAGGCTAATTATCTAAGCAAATGGATGCAATGGTTAATGACAAGTCATGTCCGTCGTTATCACCGGCATTACAAAACAACTGGTCACATCTGGCAGGGTCGTTTCAAAAGCTTTATTATCCAGGAAGACGAGCATTTATTA
>CAYUXD010000062.1:0-10158 GCA_964448655.1 uncultured Eubacteriales bacterium | reverse complement strand
CTGCCCCACTTCCATTTTAAAAATCGATGTCGACAACAAGTCTCCTGTTGGCTACGGGCTGCCCAAAGAAGCCGCAGCTATGTTCTCTGAAAGTCCGGCCTTTACTACCTGGGTGCCTTCAGAAGAATGGGATAGAAAAGTCGTGGCCAGCTACCCCGAAGAAAACATCCTTTTGAGCGGATGGCTCCTGGGAGAAGATATGATTGCGCGCAAAGCAGCTGTGGTCGATACTAAGTACAAAAAAGGACACATCATTCTCATCGGCATCTGCTGTCAATTCCGCGCTCAATCCCACGGCACTTACAAGTTCCTGCTCAATTCTCTGCTCTATCCTGAGATGGAATAAAGAAGCTCGAAGGCAACCAGCTTTATAATATTATCAGCTCACCCCAATTTTCATGCCTTGAAGACAGGCTATTTTGATGAATCAGTAATTCATCTTCCTGAATACTTTCCTATTGCCCATTGGAAAGTATAAAGTGTGCTTGTGAAACATAAAAAACGATCTGCATAATATTCAGAAGAAATTTGGTTAATAGGAGAAAGAAACAGATGACTGCCAGGGGCGTAGGCCCTGAGTTCACGATAATCTCCGGCATTTATACAGCCATAATTCTTGTCATTCATTTTGTCTGGCTCTCTCATCTATCTCTGCCCCTGCCCCGCCTTATATCATTGATCATCGGAATCCTTCTTGTCACTATTGGCCTACCTATCTTTATCGTGCCTGGAATAGTAATCGATAAATATTTCAACGAAGGAAAGCTGGCAACAGAAGGAGTTTATGCCTACCTAAGGCATCCTATTTACGGCTCCTGGATAGTCTTTATCATGCCGGGGATAGTCTTTATCATAAATTCCTTACTGGGATTGACTATCCCTTTTTTTATGTATTTTGTATTTAGAATCTTAATTGTTGAAGAAGAAAAATATCTTGAAGAGAAATTTGGAGATGAGTATTTTGAATACAAGAAGCGAGTGGGGTCAATATTTCCTAAATTGATGGCCATTTTAAAAAAGTGAAGGTCCCCGGGCGAAATCGTTCCTCTTAAAATATCCTGTTCTACAAAGCAAATAATAAGAGAAAAATACCCGAATTTCCTATTGAAAAGATAAAATTTATAGAATATAATTGTTATAAGAATATTAGAAGAGGATAATGTCACCAAAAGAGGCAATTCAGATGAAAAAAAAGAATTTTTTCTCTTA
The DNA here is from genome assembly GCA_964448655.1 of uncultured Eubacteriales bacterium. Lineage (GTDB taxonomy): Bacteria > Acidobacteriota > Aminicenantia > Aminicenantales > Aminicenantaceae > SOIV01. The sequence continues at coordinate 8,949 of CAYUXD010000062.1, read as the reverse complement.
GCTTTAATTTAAGGGGAGATTTTTTACCGATGGCAGAAGAAAAAAGGAAAAAACTATCAATGGTCATTTTCAGCGGCGATATGGATAAATTGTTCGCAGCTTTTTCCATAGCAACCGGCGCAGCAGCCTCAAACATGGATGTCAAAATGTTTTTCACCTTCTGGGGCCTTCGAGCACTCAAGAAAAAAGTCAGAACTGGAAAGAGTTTTTTTGGACGTCTGTTTGGATTATTCTACGGCGGAGACATCAATCGAGCCAGTCCAAGCAAAATGAGCTTCGGCGGAATAGGACGCTGGATGTTCAAGAAAATGATGAATGCCAAGAACGTCCCAACGCTGGCAGAGCTCAGACAGACAGCAATCGATCTCGGTGTGAAACTCTACGGATGTCAGATGAGTATGGAAGTCATGGAGATCCCCAGAAATAAGATGATAGATGAGGTTGCCCAATGCGTCGGAGTTGTTACTTTTATCGAACAGGCGCAGCAAGCTGACGTGACACTTTTTGTCTAGATTTAGCCAGGAGGGATTTACTCTATTAGACTGAGATAGATTGCTCGCGAGAATAGATAAAAACTCTTACTCTCCGATGATTTTAACCAGCACTCTTTTTTTTCTACGGCCGTCAAATTCACCGTAGAAGATTTGCTCCCAAGGCCCAAAATCCAGCCTTCCTCCTGTTATGGCAACCACAACTTCCCTTCCCATTATTGTTCTCTTTAAATGAGCATCTGCATTATCCTCGCCAGTCAAGTTATGTCTGTATTTAGATACTGGCTCATGAGGAGCAAGTTTCTCCAGCCATTCCTCAAAATCTGCATGTAATCCACTCTCATTGTCATTGATGAAAACGCTGGCTGTGATGTGCATGGCATTGACCAGGCACAGTCCTTCTTTGACCCCGCTCGTTTCTACCAACGCCTCAACCCTGGGAGTAATATTGATAAATTCTCGCCTTTTATCGGTTCTATAAACCAAGTGCTCAGTGAGAAATTTCAAGGCTTCCTCCTCAAACTTATTCCTATCCCTCCTCCGCCAAGTAACAGCAGAATAAGTGCCTGGACGAAAGTTTTCCACTGAATTTCCGCAACAAGGAAAAGGGAATAAATGAAGAAGTAAAGACCGGCAAGGGCAAAAACAGAGTATAAGCCCAGCATGATTTTCCAGGCGCGACGATTGGTTTCAGGTGTTTCCTCAGAGAAGAATCGGTTGTAAAGAAGCATACCCACAAGGCAAACTCCCCCAAGAACAGCAAAAATCAGCCAGAAAGATTTCGCCTGTGTTACTGCTTCTGCAACAAGAGGAAGCCCAGACTCAACTGCCCCCCTGGCGGAAGGAACAATAGGCTTGAGCATATTCTCGTAAAGAACAGCTCCAAGGTTGGTTCCAATTAAACTCCCGAAAACGCCGTAGAGAAAGGCATAACCCATATAAACTGCCTTTTTGTCTTGTGGAGCTACTAAGCCAACATAGCTGTAATACTTAGGATGAGCGGTCATCTCTCCGATGGAAAAGACAGCAATGCTGAGCACAAACATCCAAGCACTATTGGTAAGAGCCAGGATCAAGAATCCAGCTGACCCAATCGCTATTCCTGCAGCCATTACCGGAATCGCTTTCATTTTTGTCGTAATCCGGCTGACCAATACAACAAGCAGGACGATTGTAGCGGCATTGATAACCGTCACATGTCCTGGGTCAAATTTAAAAGGTATTCCAATTCTGGCCATGAATGCATCTACTGGCGCTCGATGAATGAAATCGACCATATACCAGAGTACTGAACCGAACATTTGAAAATAAAGAATCCAGAAGCAGGAATAAACGACTATCAGCAACATGAAACGAGAATTTCCCAGAACCAACAGCGCTTCACCCAGCACTTGACGAATAGATTTTGTGCTTTCTGGTCTTTCCGGGTCTTTGTACATAAATGTTGCAGGAAGAAGCATCAAAAAGCACCAGAGAGCAGAGGAAAAGAAAATATATTTCCAGCTAAATCCTTTTATCCAGATGGCAAACAGAGGTCCAATTACTGCACCAAGATTAATGCACCAGTAATAAACGCCAAATCCAAATCCACTATTCTCCTCGGTAGTCGTTCTGGCAACTGTTCCAGTGATAATAGGCTTGAACAACCCGCTTCCTGTAGCCATGATTAAGAGAAAGAGAAAAATCATTCCATAGGTATCAAAATTACCGGCAGCAAAATAGCCTACCGTTAAAAGAGAAAAGGCTACGATGAGCATTTTCCTGTAGCCCAGACGGTCAGCCAAAGCGCCCCCCAAGATGGGCAAGACATAAGTCAAAGCGTAGACAAATCCTTGAAGAAGTCCAACCGATTGCTCCCGGAAATTGAGTTCTTTAACTAAATAAACAGCCAAAAGAGCATTCAAACCATAATACGCACCCCGCTCGAAAAGCTCCATCAAGTTTGCTACCCAGAAAGTCCGCGGAAAGGTGGTTAGAATGTTTTTTTTCTTAACTTTTTCTTCCATCCTTCACTCCTCTTAATCTAAAGTCAAATTCACCCATTGTTTTTATGTAGGTGTTTGATGAATCAAACACACCTTTTTGATTATAAAAAAAAATATTTGGATCTGATGAATAAAATCCATAAAAATAAGGTGGGCTTGATGAATCAAGCCCCTACACATGAATCAAGCCCGTACGGAATGAATTAAACCTTTGCAATACCAAGGTGAGCTTTATAAACCTATCTCCTGCAAAAAATGGCAAAATTGATGAATACAATCCCTCCTTACTTCTATTTTAAGATTTTCATCGCTCTGTCGAGGTCTGAAACATCAAGAATAACCGCAGTGCTGCCTGCTTTCTTGGCGATGGTTCCATAGCAATATTCGATATTTATTCCCTTGTATACTATTGGGATCAGACTTGCAAAACTTGAATTTTAAACATCTAATGAAGTAAAAACTAGAACTTTAAAGAATAAACAAAAAAAATCAAGTTTTGCAAGTTTTGCAAGTCTGACCCCAACTATTTTGCTCTTGAATAGGCTTTCAAATACTGAGCCCGAAAATAAGCATCAGCCTCGCCAACACCTTTAAAAGCCAGTTCTTGCTTCTTAAAAGAAAACTCTCCTTTGAAATCATCGATCGTAGAATTTTGATGCTCATTCATCCAAGCTTCAACTCCGCTAAGAAGACTTTTTATAACCTCGAATTTTTGCTCATACAGTATAGTACAGACTTGAACAGCTGAAGCTCCTGCAAGAATTTGCTTAATAACATCCTCAGCTTTGCGCACTCCCCCAGAAGAAGCCACATCGCAATTCACTCTTCCAGCTAAAAGAGCCACCCATCTCAGGGATTGATAGAAATTCCCTTTGCCGATTAGGTTTCTTGTCTTGAGGTTTTTTAAATCAATATCAGGCTCCACGAACCAGTTGAAAAGGACAAGCGCATCACAGCCAGCTCTTGCCAGCTTATATCCTAAGTAAGGAATAGAAGTCAGCTGTGACATCAATTTTACGGCTACCGGGATCGAAACAGCTTTCTTGACTTCACTCAGGATCTTCAGGTGATATTCCTCGTATTTTGCCCCAGGCGAGTCAAGGCCGATGGGAAGAAAATATATATTTAGCTCCAGTCCGTCAGCCCCAGCCTCCTGGAACTGCCGGGCATAGCTTGGCCATAGCCTGGGTGACTGACAATTGATGCTGGCGATAATCGGGATATTGATCTCTTTTTTTACCTCCTCAATCATCTGACATATTTTTTGTGGAGCATACTCTAACAATCCTCCTCTTCTTAAATAATCCAGGGCTTCAGGATAGATAATGCCTTCTTTTCCTTCTTCATCTTCTTTTATCAGGAATTGCTCCTCAAACAGGGACTTCAGGACCACTGCCCCTGCACCAGCTTCATAACAGCGAATGATCCCTTCAGCGGTTCTTGTCAGATCACTGCTGGAGACGATTATCGGATTTCGGAGTTTCAATCCCATATACGATGTGGCTAAATCTGCCATTTGCTCCTCCCTTATTTTATTTCGAATTTTATCGGCTCGGGAATTAAGAGTGAGGGCACCTGATTCTTTTTCAATTCATTATCGATCTCTTTTACTGTCTGGCTCAAATATTGATTCGCTTCAGCCATGCCAGATTTATACTCTTTCTCCAGCTCGTTAAAATATTGCACCTGTGCCTTCGTGGGCGATGCATTCACTCCATCAATAGAACCGAAAAGACTCCGCAGCCTTCCCCCGAGACGCGCACCCTCGCTCAAAAAAGCCGTTCCTTCAGGACGGGCTAGAATGTTTTGAATGGAGTTAATTTTCTTCAGATGATTATCTACAGCCTCCATGACTTCTTTCGGAAATCTTTCTTCTTGTTTTTTAATGGTTTTTTTCCTCGCTTCAAGCTGCTCCTTCAGCATATCCAGAGCGCTTAGTCCATCGTTTACAAAAGACTGCATGTCTCTGAGCCTTAGAGAGTATCTTAGCTGAAGAGCAAGGTCATCCGAAGAAACTTTAACCGTGGGATCAAGCTGGACCTTAACAGGCTTTTCATAGATCTGATTTTTTAAAGTAAGTCGGACCGAATAAATATCAGGTAAAACCTGCGGTCCTCCGGGGCCTCTGCCAAAAAAATCCTCTTCTACTCTACGTTCTCGACGAGGCCGGGCAGCCTCCAAGCGGAGATCCCAGGCAATTCGGTTCAGACCAGCTTCCCTTGGAAAATTTTTCAGCTCCCGAATGACCTTTCCTGATTTATCCAGGATCTCAACCTTTATTTCCTCTTCTTTATCCAGCTTTTCTTCGAGGTAATAGGTAATCAAGGCACCGTAGGAAGGATTGGGTCCTCTGAAAACCTTGTCCCCTATTCCATAACGTGTGGGTTTAGTTGTATGGCGCGTTGCTGGACGAATCGTGAAAAGGTGTGCTGGTTTTCTAAGCACATCCGAAGATACTTCCTGAAGGAATGATATATCGTCAAAAATCCAGATGCTTCTCCCGTGAGTTCCGAGGATGAGATCGTTCTCTCTGGGATGAATCAGGATATCGTGCACCGAAACCGGGGGCAGGTTTTTCATAAAAAGCTTCATCCACTGGCTTCCACCGGTAAATGAGACATAAAGTCCTAACTCTGTTCCGGCGTAAATGATATTCGAATTCTTTGGATCCTCCCTTAATACCCAGACGTAGGCTATCCTAGGAAGATTCCCGGTGATATCCTTCCATGATCGCCCAAAATCCGCTGTTCTATACACATAAGGACGGAAATCATCCAGCATGTGTCGGTCAAAGCTACAATAGGCCACTCCCGCTGATGTGCTGGACGGCTCAACGTGAGACACTGGCGAAAAGGGCGGCAGCCCAGGGACCTTATCGACGACATTTTTCCATGTTTCGCCGCCATTCACCGATACATGAAGGTTGCCATCATCTGTTCCTGCCCAGAGGACTCCGGGCTGAATCGGCGATTCCGAGAGGCTGATTATGGTGCAGTGGAATTCTGCCGTGGTGTTTTCTGGCCAGGCTGGACCACCAGCAGATTTCTGTTTTTCCGGATCGTTCGTTGTCAAGTCGGGACTTATGATCTCCCAGTTAGAGCCAAAATCAGTGGATTTAAACACCACGTTTCCTCCAACATATATTGTTTCCGGATCGTGAGGCGAGGGGATGATAGGTGCGTTCCAGTTGAACCTGTATTTAAGAGCGGAGGCTGGCGCTCCATCTGACCGACGAGCCTGAGGACTGACATTTTGCTGTTCACGGGTTCTCATGTCTGTTCTCATCACATTGCTTCCCTGGGACTCGGTCAGGAAAATCTCATGGTTATTGGGATGTACGACGATAAAAAAACCGTCGCCAAAACTGATCATCCTCCAATCGTCAGGCAAAATCCCAAAGGGCTCTTTGTTGCGGCTCGGTCCATACCACGTGCCGTTATCCTGTAGTCCTCCACCAACATAATAAAAAGGTTGGCGGTTATCGGCATATATCTGATAGAACTGGCCTACAGGAAAGTTGTTGACGTATTCCCAGCTTTTGCCTCTATCGTAGGAAACACATATGCCCCCATCCTGCCCCTGCCATAACCGATCCGGATTCTCGGGGTCTATCCAGAGAGAATGAAAATCGGAATGGGTGGAAGGAGATATACGTTCGAAATTTTTGCCTCCGTCAATGGAAAGGAGAAGCCTCGAGGATACTGCATAAACCCGGTTTTCATCAGCAGGATCAACTCTCAGGTCAGTATAGTAGAAGCCTCGGGAGACAATCTGAGTATCCTTGGAGACCAGTCGGAAGCTCTCTCCTCGATCATCAGAACGATAAAGTGTTCCTTCTTTAGATGCAGTCATTACATAGACCACCTCAGGGTTACTTGGAGAGACTTTAATCCCGATTCGGCCCACAAGTTTTGGCAGTCCCTCGGTTATTTTCTTCCAGCTCCGGCCTCCATCTATAGACCTGTAAACTCCACCCTTTTCGTCTCCGCTGGTGAAAGTCCAGGGTTTTCGCTCAAAAAGCCATAAAGCAGCGTAAACGATGTTGGGATTTTGGGTATTGATATCCATGTCTGCCACACCATGGCGTTCATCTGTGTAAAGGACTTTTTCCCATGTTTTTCCGCCGTCTGTGGACATAAACACTCCTCGCATTTTGTTAGGACCAAAAGCATGCCCCAGAGCACCAACATAGATGATGTTTGGATTTTTGGGATTAATGACGATACGCGAGATGCGCTCTGTATCCTGGAGTCCCATATGCCACCAGGTTTTTCCGCCATCAGGGGACTTGTAGACTCCATTTCCAAAGGAGATACTGTTGCGAACGTTTGCCTCCCCAGTTCCGGCATAGATCACGTCTGGATTGCCGGGCTCGAGGGCCAAGTCTCCTATGGAGGCCAACGGCTGCTCGTCAAAAATTGGCTTCCAGGTTATACCGCCGTTCGTCGTTTTCCAGATTCCACCTGATGCAGTTCCCACATAAACAATATTTGGATTTCCGGGAACACCTTCGATATCAGTTGTCCGACCCATCATATTGGCTGGACCGATATTTCGCCATTCAAGATGCCTAAAAAGAGCCGGATTAATACTTCCTTTCTCCGCTGGAGTACTTTCGCGCTTGGTACGGGCCGCTGCCATCTGTAAAGCCAAACTGACTATAAATAAAAGAATAAAACCTCTCTTAAAATTGCGGCAAATTATCATATTAATCCTCCTTTCATGAGATTGCCTTGCCCCTGTGGGGCCCGCAATGACATATGTAAATAAATACTTCATTCATCTAATCAAAAAAAAGGGGCCTGTCCCCTTTTTTTTATGTCATTGCGGGGAGCGCAGCGACGCGGCAATCTCAGCTTTTTTTATATTGATCATCTAATCAAAGATTTTGTTCGGATTAAGAATATGGTTAGGATCAAAGACATTCTTTATCCCTTTCATCAGCCGAATCTCTTCCTCCTCCAGAACATAGGAGAGAAATGGCTTTTTTACTATCCCGATACCGTGTTCGCCAGAAATCGCACCTCCCCTGGTTTTAGAGTCCTTGTACAATTCCTGGCGCACTTTACCAATCTTCTCCTTCCATTCCTCTTCCGGAACTGGGATGATTTTTCCATTCTCGAGGCGCGCCTTCATGATATGAGTATGAACATTTCCATCTGCAGCATGGCCAAAGGTAGGAAGCCAGATTCCGTACTTCTGAGAGGTTTCATGAACTTTTCTCACATGTTTCGAAACTTCAGCCCTGGGAACAACTATATCGAGAATTTCGATCGTATGAGCCTTTATTGCTTCGTAGATTTTGCTGCGGATATCCAAGATATTCTTCTGCTTCTCAGGACTATCAGCGACATAAACATCAAGAGCTCCTTTTTCCATACAGACCTCAGCCACAACCTCAGACAACCTGTCCAATTCTTCTTCGCTTGAAGCATCAACTATGATCAGAAGGTGAGTACTCCCTTGAGAACAGGGCCATTTCTTTTTTAGAAATTCCTCAGTTATATGGATGACTTCCAGCTCTACGAACTCTACGGCCATCGGCAGTATCTTTCGCTTTATCAAAAGAGGCACGGTTTCAATCGCATTATCCAAATCATCATAGGGGATGATGAGAGATCTCGTTGCCTGTGCGGGCGGCATGAGCTGGATCGTGGCTTTGGTGATAATTCCAAGAGTCCCCTCAGAACCGATCATTAAATTGAGTAAATTATAACCTGTGCTGCTTTTCATGAGTTTGCCGCCGAGGTGAATGATGATGCCAGAAGGCAGGACAACTTCTAATCCACGCACATAATTTCTGATAACGCCGTATTTAACGGCACGGCTTCCTCCCGCGTTGGTGGCAATAAGGCCTCCGATCATGGCACTCTCATCGCCTGGATGGGGCGGGAAGAAGAGCCCTGCTTCTTCAACAGCACTATAGAAATCCAGCAAAGTCACTCCTGCCTCGACAACTGCCATCTGATTATCAAGGTCTATCTCCAGGATCTTATTCATATTCTCGAGGGAAAGCACAATTCCTCCGCAGGAAGGCACACATCCTCCACAAAGCCCTGTTGCTCCTCCCCTGGGAGTTATTGGAATCATCTCATTATTCGCCAGGCGAATTATCTCTGCTACCTCCTCTGTTCTCTTCGGCTTGATTACCATTTCCGGCATCCGGGCGATATACGCAAGCGAAAATTCATCATGACCGTAATCCACCATTTTTTCTGAATCCTGAGTCAGATTTCCCTTTCCTACGATTTTTTCCAGTTTTTCTGCTATATCTTCATTGATTTTTTTATACATGATTAAGCCAGTAAAAGGTGGGCCTGATGAATCAAGCCCCTACAAAATAACACCTCTTCTTCTGTCAAAAGGCTGCATCTTTTCTTTTCCTTAACCTGTATATTTTTTAAAGGTGGGCTTGATAAATCAAGCCCCTACAAAATAACACCTCTTCTTCTGTCAAAAGGCTGCATCTTTTC
>CAYUXD010000061.1:0-10179 GCA_964448655.1 uncultured Eubacteriales bacterium | reverse complement strand
ACGCAGCCGGCTGATCAGAGCGAATGGAGAATGGCGTTAAAAATCTGAAGGGAGCCAGGCTATTTCCCAAAACCTTTTCTAATCATGGAATTGGAAATGGTCACAGCTTAATCCCATTGTTTGCATAATTCAGAGGCCTGTATTATACTTAATTTTCTTTTTTTAGGAGTTATACAGATGAAAAAAGTCCTCATAATGGGAGCAGCAGGAAGAGATTTCCACAACTTCAATGTTTATTTTAGAGACAAAGAAGAATACCGGGTTGTAGCCTTCACTGCCACCCAGATTCCTGATATTGAAGATAGAAAATACCCTTCTGCTCTTGCTGGAAAACTCTATCCAGACGGTATCCCGATCTACCCTGAAGAAGAGCTTTCTTCGCTCATCGGCAAGCATGAAATCTCGGATGTTTTTTTCTCTTACAGCGACGTTTCTCATGAGTATATCATGCACAAGGCGTCACAGGTGTTAGCAGCGGGTGCAAATTTTACCCTCCTCGGTCCTCGGGAAACGATGATAAATAGCAAACTCCCTGTTATATCGGTCTGTGCTGTGCGGACCGGGTGTGGAAAAAGCCAGACAAGCCGAAAAATCGCCCTTCTCCTCAAAGAAAAAGGAAGAAGAGTTGTCGTCATCCGCCATCCCATGCCTTATGGAGATCTTGCCAAACAGAGAGTGCAGCGCTTTGCCACCTACGAGGATATGACGAAGCAAGAGTGCACTATTGAGGAAATGGAAGAATACGAACCCCATATCAAGAATGGTATTGTGGTCTATGCCGGCGTGGACTATGGGGCCATCCTGGAAGAGGCCCAAAAAGAGGCGGATATCATTCTTTGGGACGGAGGAAATAACGATTTTTCCTTCTATAAGGCGGACTTAGAAATAGTAGTCGCCGACCCTCATCGGCCAGGCCATGAACTCCGGTATCATCCTGGTGAGACGAATTTTAGAAGAGCCCAGGTTCTCGTGATCAACAAGATAGATAGTTCTGAAAAGGAAAAATTAGAGGAGCTTCTTCAAAACATCAAAGAATTCAATCCCAAGGCCACCATAATTCGTGCCAACTCCAAGATAATTGTCCCAGAAGGAAAGGATATTGCCGGAAAGACAGTCCTGGTTATCGAAGACGGACCAACACTGACCCATGGTGAAATGGCTTACGGTGCAGGGATGCTTGCTGCCAAAAAATACAAAGCCTCGAAAATCGTAGACCCCAGGCCTTTTGCAGTGGGAAGCATTAAGGCAACATACCAAAAATACACCCACCTTGATAGAATCCTTCCCGCCCTGGGTTACGGAAAAAAACAAGTAGCTGAGCTTACTCAAACAATTGATAAAGTCGACTGCGACCTCGTCGTCAGCGGGACTCCTATTGATCTCGGCCGGTTGATCAAAACAAGCAAAAGAATTCTTCGGGTCACATACGAACTGGAAGAAATCGGATCTCCTGACCTTAAGGAGGTTCTGCAAGAATTCTGATGAAGAGAAAGATCGCTCTTATAGCCTTCGGCGGAAACGCTATTCTCCCAAAAACCCAGAGAGGACTTCAATCAGAGCAGATTAAAAATGCTCAAAAAGCAGCCCAGCTCATGGTTCATGTAGTGAAAAAAGGTTACGATCTGATCGTTGTTCACGGCAACGGCCCTCAAGTAGGCAATCTTCTCATCCAGATGGAAGAATCGATCACCAAAGTTCCACCTTTTTCCCTTGAAGTCTGCGATGCCATGACAGAAGGGAGCATGGGCTTTATGCTGGAGAAGGCCATAGTTAACGAACTGCGCAAAAATTCCGTGGATAAGGACGTGGCTACACTGATCACCCAGGTCGTTGTCGACAGGGAGGATCAGGCTTTTGAAAATCCGACCAAACCTGTTGGTCCCTTTTACTCGAAATACAGAGCCCAGATGCTTCGCAGAGAGAAAAAATGGATAATGATAGAAGATTCTGGACGCGGCCACCGCAAAGTCGTCCCTTCTCCCAAGCCAATCGATGTTATTCCCAAAAGAATCATCCGAGACTTAGTGCACTCGGGAAAGATCGTTATTGCCCTGGGTGGGGGAGGCGTTCCTGTCATTATTAACGGCCGAGGGCTTTTTGAGGGAGTAGAGGCGGTTATCGACAAAGATTATGCCGCAAGCCTTGTCGCCCGAGAAGTTAAGGCAGACCTATTTATAATCTTAACCAATGTGGATCACGTATGTCTGAATTACGGTGCGCCTGATGAAGAACCAATCGGAGTTATGACAGTTAAGCAGGCTGAAGAACACCTCTCTCAAGGGCAGTTCCCTCCGGGTTCAATGGGACCAAAAATCAAGGCAGCGATTGAATACATCCAGGGTGGAGGAAAAGAAGTTTTGATCACTTCAGCAAATCAGCTCAAAGCTTCTTTGATCAATCGTTCAGGAACAAAAATCAAAGCTTCGCTATAGATAAGAAGATGCTTGAAAACTTTATTTCTATCCGTGATTTAAGCCTTTACGAGTTTAGCAAAATTCTAGATATCACGAGGGAAATCAAAGACAACTCCCACCGTTTTCGTAACAAACTCAAGGGAAAAATCCTGGCCATGATATTCCAAAAACCTTCTTTACGGACCAGGATGACTTTTGAAGTGGGGATGCTCCAGCTGGGAGGAGAGGCTGTTTATTTAAGCCCTTCAGATATCCAGATAGGTACAAGGGAGACCGTTTACGATATGGGCAAGAATCTGGAGCGTTGGGTTGACGCCATCATGATAAGAACTTTTGCCCACCAGAATGTCATTGATTTAGCCCAGGCCTGCCGTATTCCCGTCATCAATGCCCTGACCGATCTCCTTCATCCCTGCCAGGCAATGGCTGATTTCTTCACTTTAAAGGAGAAACGAGGAGACCTGGCTAATTTCAAGCTGGCTTACGTAGGGGATGGCAACAACGTCTGCCACAGCCTTCTTTCTGCTGCAGCAAAAGCGGGAAGCAAGATGAGCGTGGCTACGCCACCCGGATACGAGCCAGATCCAGAAATTCGAAAACAGGCAGAAGAGGACGGGAAAGAAACAGGAGCGAGCTTCTTTTTCACAAATGATCCTTCTGAGGCAGTCGAGAACGCAGATGCTGTCTATACTGATGTTTGGGCTTCGATGGGCCAGGAACAGGAAAAGGAAAAAAGAGCCAGACTTTTCGCCCCCTTTCAAGTCAACAAGAGTCTGATGGCAAAAGCCAAAGAAGGTGGCTTTTTTATGCATTGTCTTCCAGCCCATAGGGGAGAAGAAGTGACAGATGATGTCATTGATTCCTCGCAATCCATTGTGTATGATCAAGCAGAAAACAGGCTTCATGTCCAGAAAGTAATCATGCTTTTGCTTTTAGGGAAAAAATAAAAAGGACGATGGAAAAAGAGATAGAAAACACAGAAATCGCTGAAAAAGATCTTTTGTTTATTGAAAAAGAATTCTCTAAAAACAACAAACCTCTTTCTCTCGAAGAGATGACAAGAAAAATGGCCTACCAGAAGACTTCAAGTCAGATGGTTCAAGAGGTCAAGAGATACGATCCCCTCTGCCTGTACGAAATCGGCGACCTCATCTATAAAGAATACGATGAACCCTTGATGCTAAGCAGTAAAGGAGTGGAACCCTTTAAAGGAGCTGTTGTTTTAACAGTTGTCAGGAAAGTAGCCTATGAAGATTTCAACTGCGAGATGCTGGAAGTTGATTACTCAGGAGGAGGAATATTCCGTAAATACATCGATTACATGAAGAAGACCAAAACTCAAGTTCTCCTCCCCAGTAACGTCGACGGAAAAGCAAAGACTCCAGAAAGAATTGAAAAAAAGAAAGATCCGAGACTTAGTGAACTTCCTATGACGGATAGAAATTTAAAAACGCTGGAGAAAAATCTGAGGTCTGCGCTCTCCAAGTCATCAAAATTTTTCTGCTGGAACAATTACTGGCAACTCAACGAGAACCGAATGGAAATCGAGGAGAAAAAAATAAAGGAAATCAAAAATCACCTCCTGGAGAAGAAATTATCGGCTGCATCAGTTGAGTTGGTGAATAAATTTTTTAACATGGAAAGTACGGATGACCTCTTCGAGCTTTGTTGTATGAGCTTAAACTTTATACTGGAAAAAAAACACAAGAAGGAATTTATATATGTCTCTCCCCAAGAGTGGGGTAAATGGCACCTGAGGAAGGTCCTTAACTCTCTCCCCGAGGATTTGCCCCTATCTGCTCCCAAAGCAAAACTTCCTGCTTTTGGCGAAGAAGAGAGGCCGGAAACAACCCAGATACATGAATTCCCTTTACAGACCTATCTTACCTGGAGAGAAATTCTCTCCGGCGGCGTTAAAATTTCAAAAAGCCTTAACAAAGAATTATCCCTTTCCCGAGAATATATTTTCACTGACAAAGAGGAAGAGAAGGACTACACTATTTTTTATTACCCATCATCAGCCTTTTTTCTGGGTTTAAAAGACTTCTTCGAGAGCAATAATGTTCCCCAGGGTGCACGCCTGACTCTTGAAAGAAGAGGACCCACTCAAATCAACTTCTGGCTGAAGAAGTCAAAGAAAAAGCTTCCTGTATTGAAAATAGAATATGACCCCAAAGAAGATAAATTCACCGCCAGCGGCGAAGAAGCTTTCACCTTCTCACTGCCCAACAAAATCATTCATTTGAAAAGAGAAACTCTTAGCGTGCTTTTTTCCCTCTACCCCCAACGAGATGACCTGGAGCTCCGGGAGCTTTTGGTCCTCATCTTTAAGAACTTCGGCTCGGAAAGCAACAATTTCGCTCTCCATTACTTAAGAGCATATCATCTTGTCGACATTTTAAAACAAACCACCCAGGAAGAAGTGGAAAAAACTCTGCTCAACTCACCAGGATTCTCCCCATCAAAAAAAGATAAAGGGATTTTCTTCTATCGAGAAAAAATTGAGGTTGAAGAAGAGCTGAAGCCTGAGGCACCTGCAGAAATCCTGCCTGAAGCACCTCCTCCGGAAGAGGTTGAAGAAGCCCCACCGGTAACTCCCCTCTCAGAAGCGCCCGTTGAGGAAATCCCTGCTCCAGAGATTAGAGAGGAAAGAGAAGAAGAGATTAGAATCGAAGCTCCTTTCGAACCTGTTACGGATGCGATTAAAGAGAAGGAAGAGATAGAAAAGGTCCCGGGAAAAAGAGAAAAGGTCTTAAAGAAAAAGAAACTGAGGATGGAGAACGATAGAGTCCGCCGGGCGAGAAAAGGAGAGAAAAGATTTATCGAAGAGAAAATTGAAATCGAAGAATCCGAACAGGAAGCCCTCAGTGCAATTAAGGCAGAGAAGAAAAAAGAGGCTGAAGAAGAAGCTCGGGCAAAAGAAAAAAAGGGAAAGTTTAAACCTTATGTCTCCCAAGAACCTGTCTTTGGAGTCTTTGCCGAAAAGCTCAAAACAGCATTAGACAAAACAAAGAAAAAGAAAAAGTAAAAAATTCACAAGATTTCTCGAATGCGGCCTTTTCTTCGGGTCACTCCCATTTGATCCAGCAGCTCTAGAAGAGGAATGGCATATTTACGGGTGAGACCCGTCAATTCTTTAAAATCCGCAACCGTCAACTCCCTTTTTCTGGATTTCTCGATCCTCGAGATGATCTCATCCAGCCATTTGGAATGAAGGATCAATCCATCTTTTCCCTGGACAATCTTTTTCCTTTCCACTAGAAGAGAAAGCAGTCTATCGAGCCTTGGCGATGAGAGACGAAAATGCTGGCGAAGGTCTTCGAAAGAGTAGGAGCGAAATTCTCCTTTGAAGCATAAGCCTTCAAGCTCCTTTAAGATGCCTTCTTCTTCAGGGGTGAGAGTCATCGTAAATTCGGAAAGGGCAAGCTTGTCCTCAGACTCTTTAATCTGATCTGCACGCGAGAGATGTTTTAAGGCTAAGGAGAAAATCCTTGGGTGAAGCTCAAATCTCGTCTTTACTCCTTCTAGAGATATTCCTTTCTGTTCAGGGTGGCTTTCATGAAATTGAGCAAGGAATCTGAGAATTTTCTGGCAGAGGAAATCAAGACTCTCCTGGGAAAGAAGAAAAAGAGGGGAGAACGTGAGAATTCTTATCTTGCCTTCAGCCTCAAGCTCCTGAGCCAAACGCTGGAGGATCCTCTTAGTCAGGGAGGAAAAATGGGTTATCTCTCTCTCCTTTAGGCCCTTAAGCCCTTTTTCCTGGACTAGAGCAAAAAGCATCTCTTTTTCGTCACCCTGAAGCTGTTCGAGAAAGGCAATTCTTTTCTTTATCTTCCCCCGACTTATTTTCTCCGAGAAGGGATTAAGAACGCGTCCTTCTCCCAGGAGTGGCGTTTTTCCCGACCCATGGACTTCAAACTTATCCTTCCATTTCAGCAGGACGGATTGGCAAGGGTGGACGCAAACAAAAAGTGCCGGCTTTTTCTTCTGAATCTGTTCATAGAAGAAAAAAGAAGCCGGAACCTTCTCTCTCTGGATAAGAAGAGACACATCCAGCGGTTTCTCGATATCAACCGGGGAAAAGTTGACTACCGCATCAAAGCAACTCGTCTTCATCGAACTCCTTCCTTCCTTTCAGGACTCAACGTCAGACCCATCCTCCTCAGGATGGGATCAACAGAAGCCAATATCACTTTTAGTCTATCCCCTAATTCGTATTTCCTCCCTGTCCTTCTTCCGATAAGAGTTTTTTCTGATCTTTTAAAATAGTAATCTCCACCTAAATCATAGTAGGAGACTATGCCGTCGACAAAATAATCCTCGAGTTCCACGACTAAACCCGCTTTTGTGATATCAACGATTATCCCTTCAAATTCATCGCCGAGCTTCCCTTTCATAAATCGAAAGATCCTCCACTCCACGAGTTCTTTCTCTGCTTCCTCTGCATTTCGTTCCTCCTGGGAGCAGTGAAGAGCAATCGAAGATAGTGAGGGCATTTTCACTTGCTCCTTCCTGAGTGCTTTCTTTAAGATCCGATGAACGACCAAATCTGGATACCGGCGGATGGGGGAGGTGAAGTGAGTATATTCCTTTTTGGCGAGACCATAATGTCCCATGTTTTCTTCAGAATAAACAGCAAGTTTCAGGGATCTTAAAACCCGCAGATTGATAAATTTCTCCTCAACCTTCCCCTCAACTTCCTTAAGGACTTGCTGCAGATCCTGGGGGCGTATCTTTTTTGGCAAAGGAAGAGAAATACCAAAATGAGCCAGTATCTCCCTGAGCCTTTCCAAATCTTTAAGACCCGGGGAAGGATGTATCCTGTATATAAGGGAAACGCTTTTTCCTCCGAGAAAGGAAGCCACGGCCTCGTTGGCCGCAAGCATAAATTCTTCAATAACCCTGTGGGCTTCATTGTGTTCAAAAGGCACGATCGAATCGAGGCTTCCTTCTTTATATACGAGTTCTGGCTCAAGCAGGTCAAAATCAAGACTCCCTTCTTTCGCCCTTCTTGTCCTTAAAAGGCGAGCCAGGTCTCTCATCAACAATAAATCAGGAACCAGATCGGAAAATTTCTGCCTTTCCTCCTCATCCCCTTCAAATATTTTGTAAACAGAATTATAGGTCATCCTTTCCGCTGTTCGAATCAAAGAGGGATGAAATTCAGTCTTTAAAACTTCACCCTTCCCGTCTATTTCAAACAAAACTGAAAAACTAAACCTCTCTTCTTGAGGTCTAAGGCTGCAAATATCATTGGAAAGCCTCTCAGGCAGCATAGGAAGAGTGAGATCAGGAAAATAAACACTCGTTCCTCTATCGTAGGCATCGGCATCCAGGCCGGTGCCTGGCTTGACATAGTGGGAAACATCGGCGATGTGGACTCCGAGAAGAAAATGCCCGTTGCGAAGTTTTCTCACGCTCACCGCATCGTCAAAATCCTGGGCGCTGGCGCCATCAATAGTCACAATCTTCCAGTTTCGATAATCTTTTCTTTCTTTTTTATCCTGAGGTCTAATTTCAGGGGAGCACTTTTCGGCCTCAGCTAACGCTTCGTCTGAAAAGGAAGAGGCTAAATTATATCTCTTGATGACAACCCGTGTGTCGACTCCCGGGTCATCGGGCATACCCAGAACTTCCGTCAAACGCTTAGAATCCCTATCCACCTCAACAATCATCCCGGATCGGGGAGAGAGATGCTTCTCACAGGTTAAAGGAATTCCTTCTGGAGAAGGCGAATCAAAGGGAAGGAAAAAAGCTTGTCCCCACCGTTCTTTATAAAGACCGAACATTCTCTCTGTTTCCTTTTTCACTATCCTGATCACTCGTCCTTCAGGCTTACCCTTTTTCCCCTTTTCGCGATAGAGGACTTCTACAATATCCCCCTTGAGGGCACCACCAGAATAACGGGCGGGAATAAAAATATCATCAGAACTCCCTTCCTCTGGGCTAACAAAGCCATATCCTCGGGGAGAGGCAATAAATCTTCCTTTTATTATGTTTGACCTGGCACGGACAAAATATTGCCTTTTCAACTTGAGGACGACACCCTGGTTTTCCAGTCTTCTAAGAATCTTTCTTAAAAGCTGCTTGTCTCTAGGCGAGATATATAGTTCCTTGGCAATTCTTTGGAAACTCAAGCCTTCCCTTCTTTTCCGGAGCAGAGAGACAATCTCGCTTTCCATTGCTTTTCTCATTAATAACTTCTCATCGCTTAACTTGGGAACAAAGCCTAATAATAAAACAGAGAGATATACGGAATTTTGTACTTATCCCTTAAAACCTTGATTAACTTTATCTTGAAAATCCTCTCAAATTCCTCTTCTTGTTTGAATTCATAATCTTTCAAAACTCCGCTTTCCACCCTCTCTTTCTCTTCATCCAAAGAATTCTTCCAGAGAAGCTCCTCGATTTTTCCTTCTATTCGCTCCAGCTCTTCTTCATCAAAATGACTTTGAGAGAGCACTTTTTGAGCCTGGGAATAAGCCTCTTTCAAATAGCTTATCTGATGAGGGATTTCTGCCAAAAATTTTTCGATCTCAGCCTTGGCTCGATCTCTTTTCTCATGTCTTTCCACTATCCTTTTTTTGTGTCCAACTTTCCTTTCTCTATCCTGCTCAAAGGCTTTTAACACTTGGATGTCGCAGAAAGCAAGAGATTGAATTTTAGCCTTTCTCCCCGGTTTTCTCCTGTAAATCTCGAAAGATCTCTCTATTCCTTCCAAAACAACATGAAGCGGAATTCCCATTTTTTCCCATCTCACAATATAATCGAGCTCTTTGGAAGAGAGGAAAAAGGGAGCCCCGCGGTGCTTGAAAAAGTGCAGGGCGATGGATTGGAAATACTTACTCCCGGCTTCTTTCATAAAGGATCCTCAGCCCCTCTAAAGCAAGATAGGGCTCGTGAAAATCTATGCAATTGATCTCATGGCTGATTTGGGTGGCAAAGCCTCCAGTAGAGATGACGCTGGCTTTTTCTCCTAATTCTCTTTTTATCTCTTCAATAATATTGGAAACCAGGCCAACATAGCCAAAATAAAGACCTGATTGCATGCTGGAGACAGTCGTCCGGCCTATCGCCTTGCGGGGTTTTTTTATTTCTACGTGGGGTAGCTTGGCCGTTTTAAGGTAAAGAGCTTCTGCGGAAATTTGAATTCCTGGGGCTATAGCCCCGCCCAAATACTCCCCTTTAGAAGAGACAGCGTCAAAGGTGGTGGCGGTTCCGAAATCAACCACAATGCAGGGGCCCCCGTACTTCTCAAAGGCTGCAACAGCAACAACCACTCTATCCGCTCCCACCTCGAGCGGGTTTTCATAAAGAATAGCCATTCCTGTCTTCAATCCTGGTCCGACCACAAGAAGTTTAATCCCAAATAAACTCCGGCTTAAATCTTGAAAGACAGGCGTCAGGGGAGGAACAACACTGGAGAGAACAACAGATTTTATATCCGCTGCCTTTATCCCTGATAAGGAAAGCAGGTTTAAAAAGACAATCCCGTATTCATCACAAGTTTTCTCCCTTTCTGTCCTGAGCTTCCAATTTTTGATTAATTTCTTTTCCTGAAATATTCCCACACCGATGTTGGTGTTACCTATATCTATGGCTAATATCATCTCATTCCTCCTTTTTATTATTTCGCACTGGAAGCATCTCCAGGGAATAAACAGAGATCAGGCTGGGTGATTGAGAAAACCGTGAGCAAGGCTGAGCTGAGGTCAGACTTTATCATGAAGTGATGTTCAGAGATGAAATCTAGCCCAATTCTCAA
>CAYUXD010000060.1:0-10261 GCA_964448655.1 uncultured Eubacteriales bacterium | reverse complement strand
TACCCTTTTCATGATTGGAATGAACGTATTACAGCCGAGTGTTATGCTCCGAATTCTTCATCTCGCATTCTTGACCGAGAGAAACACATCATTGATATTGTTAACAATTTTGCAAGAATAAGCTTTAATTTTGGCCCTACACTGCTTTCTTGGATGGAGAAACATGATTCAGAAGTATACAGGGCTATCATAGCGGCTGATAAAGAAAGTCAGAAGAAGTTCTCTGGACATGGTTCCGCCCTCTCCTTGGCTTACAACCACATGATCATGCCCCTTGCCAATTCCAGGGATAAGCGGACCCAGGTGATATGGGGAATTAAGGATTTTGAGCACCGTTTCGGGAGAAAGCCAGAAGGGATGTGGCTTCCAGAGACAGCCGTTGACATTGAAACGCTTGATATCATGGCTGAGCAGGGAATACAATTGACAATACTCACACCTCAGCAGGCAAAGAAGGTTCGAAAAATTGGTGGTAAAGATTGGAATGATGTAAAGGATGGAAATATTGACCCTAAAATGCCCTATTCTTGTAAGCTTCCTTCCGGAAGAACTATCAATATATTTTTTTATGACGGGCCAATATCCCATGATATTGCTTTTGGAGATCTTTTAAAGGATGGAGAATTTTTTGCAAAGAGACTGCTGGAGGCCTTTTTTGAAGGAGAGGAAACCCAGATTGTCCATGTTGCTACAGATGGCGAGACATACGGTCATCACCATCGATTTGGAGATATGGCCTTGGCCTACTGTCTTGATGAGATAGAGTCTGGTTCCCTCGCCAATATCACTGTCTATGGCGAATATTTGGAAAAATACCCTCCTAAGCATGAGGTGGAGATAGAAGAAAATAGCTCCTGGAGTTGTATTCACGGCGTGGAAAGGTGGAAGAGCAATTGCGGGTGCAATACTGGCAGGCATGCCAGATGGACACAGGAATGGAGGGCTCCTCTCCGAGGAGCTTTGGATTGGCTAAGAGATAGACTCATCGTTCTGTATGAAAGAGAAATGGGTAATTATATCAAAGATCCATGGAAAGCGAGGGAAGATTACATAGAAATTATTCTTGATAGATCCAAAGAAAATATAGAATCTTTTTTCTCCAGATATTTATCTCGGGAACTTTCCCCAGAAGACAAGGTGAAAGTCCTTAAGCTTTTTGAGATACAGCGGAATGCTATACTCATGTACACCAGTTGTGGCTGGTTTTTTGATGAGATTTCAGGTATTGAAACTGTTCAGATTATGCAATACGCTGCGCGTGCCATCCAGCTTGCCAGAGAAATAGGTGAGAAATATTTTGAGCCTGATTTCATTAAGATGCTTGAGCGAGCACCGAGTAACGTTCCTAAGCTTAAAAATGGAGCAAATGTTTATGAACAGTATGTTAAGCCAGCAGTCCTGGATCTTCTTGGAATTGGAGTTCATTATGGGGTTTCCTCTTTATTTGAGGATTATCCTGAAACCATAAGAATAGGCAGTTACACGGCCAGCAGCGAAAAATATGACCTAACGGATTCGGGCCGAGAAAGACTAGCGATCGGAAAGGCTCGTCTGCATTCTGATATAATTTGGGAGGAAGACAACGTCACTTTTGCGGTTTTACATTTTGGGGACCATAATTTAATCGGGGGTGCACGCAAATATACAGACGAGGAATCTTTTTCGCTCATGCACAAAGAAATAAGAGAAGCTTTTGCAAAAAGTGACATTCCTGATGTAATCCGTTTAATGGATAAGCATTTTGGTACACATAGTTATTCATTATGGCATCTCCTCAGAGATGAAAAGCGCAAGGTCTTGAACCAAATCCTGAATTCCACGCTGGAGGAGGTGGAAGCTTCCTTCCGTCAGATATTTGAAAACCATTACTCTATTATGCAGGCGATGAGGGAAAACCGAATTCCTTTACCTAAGGCATTTTCAACGACTGTAGAGTTCATACTCAACACAGATTTTCGTAAATTGATGGAGGCGGATGAAATTGACGTTGAGCGACTTCAAAAATTAGTTGATGAGTTTAAAAAATGGTCCTTTGAGCCCGACGAAACTATTTTAAGCTTTATTACGAGCGAAAGGACGAACGTACTCATGAAAGAACTATTCCGAAATCCGGAAGAGTTGTCTCTGGCGAAAAACATAGACAATCTGCTAAGGATTTTAAAAGATATTCCGCTTGAGCTGAATCTATGGAAAAGCCAAAACATTTACTTCACACTTTGCAAACAACTTCGCAGCGAAATGCAAGAAAGGAGTAAAAAAGGAGATCTGACTGCAAAAAGATGGCTTGAATTAATGAATAGCATAGGAAGTCATCTACAAGTGAAATGCATATAATGGCATCTATCAGATCTATAGAATTCAATTCAATCCTTTGATTTTGCTTATAAATGAGGAGAAAGAATGAAGAGAAGAGGAAGTGGGATCCTTCTTCATATAACATCGCTCCCTTCTCCTTATGGAATTGGCGATTTTGGTTCTGAGGCCTACAGGTTTCTGGATTTCCTCTCTGAGGCAAAACAGAGTTTCTGGCAAATTCTTCCTTTAAATCCCATAGATCCTGCTTTTAATAATTCCCCTTACCACGGCATATCCGCTTTTGCCTACAACAAATTGCTTATAAGCCCGGAGATGATGGTCCAGGAGGGTCTGCTGAAAAAAGAAGATATGGACCCTGTGCCGCCATTTCCAAAAGAGCGGGTGGATTATGAAGACGTAATTGCTTACAAGAAAAAGCTTTTTCGCACAGCCTTTGAGCGTTTTAAAAAAAGAAAAGACAGAGATGAATATGAAAAATTTTCCACTGAGAATTCTTCTTGGCTCGAAGACTTTGCTCTATTTAAGGCGCTTAAGATTCATTTTAACGGAAGAGTTTGGAGTGAGTGGCCCATCGAGGCAAGGGACAGAAAGCTTGAGGCGATGCGATCTTTAATGAAAGATCTTCACGATAAAATAGAGATGGAAAAGTTTCTTCAATATATTTTTATTCAGCAATGGTCCTTGCTTAAATATTATTGCCATGAGAAGGGTATTCGTATCATCGGGGATATGCCTATTTATGTAGATCATGATAGCGTAGATTGTTGGACTCATCCTGGTATATTCAAGCTTGACAAGAATAAGAGACCTTATGCAGTTTCAGGTGTTCCGCCTGATTATTTCAGCAAAACAGGACAGCTCTGGGGCAATCCTATTTACAGATGGGATGCCCTTAAGGAAAAGAAATATGACTGGTGGGTTAAAAGGCTAGAACATAATTTCAAACTCTATGACCTAGTGAGAATTGACCACTTCCGCGGGTTTATTGGTTATTGGGAAGTCCCAGCCACAAAAAAGACGGCTGTAAAAGGAAAATGGGTTAAAGCTCCAGCTATGGACTTTTTCAATCGATTGAATAAGCGATTCCATCGATTGCCTGTAATTGCTGAAGATCTTGGCACGATCACTCCCGATGTCAGAGAGGTTATGCATCGCTTCGATTTTCCGGGAATGAAAATTCTTCTTTTTGCTTTTGGGGAGGATAATGCCCTGCACCCTTATTTGCCCCATACTTACGAGAAAAATTATGTAGTGTATACTGGGACACACGACAACAATACGGTAAGGGGATGGTTTGAAAGGGAAGCAAAATCTGAAGACAAAAGGAGATTGTTTCGCTACCTTGGTCGGGAAGTATCGAAGCGGGAAATTCATTGGGAGTTCATTAGGCTGGCTATGATGTCGGTTGCAGACACGGTTATCATTCCCATGCAGGATGTTCTTGGCTTGGGAGAGGAGGCAAGGATGAACCGACCTGCTACGAGCAAAGGCAACTGGCGATGGCGACTTTTACTCGGGCAAATAAAATCTTTACTAGCTGAAAAATTGTCGGATATCACAGAGAATTATGGAAGAGCCTAAAAGAGACGAGTGAATTTGCAGCCATTGGTATCAAAGTTCCGGTTTCGATTGTGAAAGGCCGATTTACATCCCAGCTGCTTTCTTAGATTCCATTTGAGCCCTTTGATTTTTTTGGGCTAAATACTCTGTCAGAGTCTCTTTTACTTTCCCTTTCTCCAAAATCTCAAAGGACCAATAAGAGGGAAGGGATACTTATAGTATTTTTTAATGGGGAATATGCCTTCACTTACAAGATTAACATCTTCTACTGTATAAAAAGCTTTAGGATTAAATCTCTGGATGGAGCCAGCAATTTTTTCGTAGTCATGACGTCTTATTACCGTGTAAATAACATGAACTTGTCCCTCAGTGCCTTGAGCATCCTGGCTAGTAACACCATATCCTTCTGATCTGAGATGGTTAATCAATGCTGTCGCATCTTTCTGAGTGATGATGCGGATTATTGACCTGCCAATGGCCAATTTTTTTTCAATGAGAATTCCGATGAAAGTACCCATTCCAAAGCCGGCCCCGTAGGCTATATAGCAAACAAAATTATTTAAATTTTGCATAATTATTCTGATAGCAAGAAGCCAGATTATGACTTCAAAGAACCCAATAACGGGTGCAAAATATTTTAGTCCTCTGGAGATAAAAACAATGCGAATTGTGCCTAGGCTAACATCGAGAACTCTTGCCAGAAAAATAAGCAGCGGTAGAATGAACCATTTGAAAATTTCTGATCCAAAAATCGCTTCCAGATTCATCGGAAAAATCTCCTCTAAAGTTCTTAAAATTAAAATTCAGAATGGAGGTCTCTTATTTTTATCATAATTTTGGCTTTTTTAGTATAGAGCAAAAAGCAAATATCAACAGAAGCAGTTTCTTTAGAGTAATCATTCATATTTTCTTGAGGAAGAAGTCTGAAAAAAAATTATCAGAAATGAGAGTATTGGCACATTTTTTGCTTTTAAATAAGTGGAATTTAATGATTAGACTAGTTCAAATCTGATGGAGGAGGATAAGATGAAGGTCAAACCTTTACGTGACGGAGTTCTTCTAAGAAGAATTGAAGAACAAGAGGTAAAGAAAGGAGGAATAATTATTCTCGATACAGCTAAAGAGAAATCCCAGACAGATCCGGATAGGAGATGAAAAAGCCTGGCAAAAAATACAGGTAATAGGTAATAATAAAGCAGAGAAAAAGTGAAGAAAGCACAAAAAAAAATTAATGTATTAAATAAAATCCTTTTGTTACTCTTTTCGCTTTTATTTTTTAGAAGTTTCTCTAAAGAGATAAAAGATTTTAACGTGATTTTTATAAGCCTTGATACAACACGTTATGACCACATCGATACCGGAAGAGGAGCAAAGGCATTCACGCCTGAACTGGAGAAGTTTTCACAGGGTTCTGTAGTTTTTGAAAACGCTTTTTCTGTAAGCTCTCAAACATTGCCCTCGCATCTTGCTGTGTTTACTTCACATCTTCCCTATGATTTAGGAGCATTATGTAATGAAGACAGTTATGATGGCCGTCATAAGATGATTCACCAAGTTTTTCAAGAATTAGGTTACCGTTCGGCTGCTATTATTTCTTTGGGAACACTTGACAGCGGCACGGGATTAGAAAAAGGCTTTCAAGAGTTCAAGAATGACCTTTTCGAAGATGGAATTTTCTTCGTTCCGGCAGAAAAGATTACTTCAGAAGCCATAAGTCTGTTGCAAAAGATGAGGAACAGAAGATTTTTTCTTTTTGTTCATTATTCAGATCCTCACACTCCTTATGCTCCCCCGGGTGTCGAAGGCCTCTTTGAGATACGTCTGGATGGAAAATTGGTCTCAGAATTAAATTCTTACCGAGGTGCTATACTTAAGATGGATATCCCGTTTTCAGAAGGCAATCATATCCTGGGATTAAAAGTCAAGCATGACTTTGCCGATTTTAGTTACTTTATATTAAGAGGATTGGATATCAGCCAAGGTTGCTCTTTCGACGTAGACAATTTGGAGTATTCAAAAGAGCTTTATGGGGGCTCTTATCTCATGCGAAGTCCTGAAAGCCACCTAAATGTAAGATGTAAAAAAGAGGGTTATCTTAAAATATTCCAAATAATTCCAATTTTAAAAAAGCGAGCGGCTCTGGAGTTATACAGAAAAGAAGTTGAATATATGGATCTGCATATTGGGAAATTCCTGAATACATTAGAAAAAAGCGGCTTAATGAGAAAAACGATTATCGTTATTTTCGGGGATCATGGAGAAGGACATGGTGAAAGAGAAAATTTTTTTGGTCACACGAGATTTTTGAATAGACAATTTATACATGTTCCGTTTATAATATGGTTACCTGGTGTAGAGAGTAGAAGAATAAATGATTATATCTCTCTCTTATGTATATCTCCTACCATTCTCGAGTTTATGGGAATCGATGATGAAAGCTTTAGCTCAAGAGAAAGTATACTTAAAGGAATTCAAAAAGGAGAATTTAAAGATAAGTTGATCTGTTCTTTTACTTTTAGTCCTCATACCAAATTAAGCAAGCTATCAATCATAAAGTGTCCCTATCAAGGTATCTTCTATTTCAAACAGGATATCATTAAAAAAAGCGAGTTCTATAACTTAAATTCATCTCTGTCATTTAGCGAACGAGATGCCATCCTGGATGATGAGATCAGAAAAAATTCAGTGTGGAGCTACAGACATATCCAGAAAAAATTCAATCAAGTTAAGAGTATTCTTTTGCAATCTTCCAACCATAAAAATTCAACAGATGGAGAAAAAAAACAAAAACTCAGATCCCTTGGCTATATAGATTTTAAGTAGGAGGAAACTTATGGATAAAGATATACCAAAAACTAAACAGTCGAACAATTTAAGTAAAGAAAGTTTCAGATGTAAGGCATTAGGACCTGTGACCAATCTTGAAGAGTATGTTAATCCTTCCTGGTGGCGGAATATCTTCAATCCTCTCTACCTTAAAACGGATGGAGATGTCGTGGAAGACAAAAGAATAACAAATGAGGAGGTTGATCAATTTATATCTGCCCTCAAGATTTCACCGGAAGATAAAATTCTGGATTTGTGTTGTGGTCAAGGACGACATTCTCTTGAGTTATCAAGAAGAGGCTTTAAATTTATTGAAGCTCTGGATCGTTCCCATTACCTGATTCAAAGAGCCAAGAAACTGGCATTAAAAGAAGGATTAGATGTTCGGTTTAAAGAAGGAGACGCTAGAAAACTTCCGTATGCTCCCGATAATTTCGATGTAGTTTTAATACTGGGCAACAGCTTTGGCTATTTTGAGACAATAGAAGATGATCTAAGAGTGTTGAAGCAAGTATTTAGAGTTCTAAAACCTTGGGGGAAGCTTCTTATTGATGTGGCTGACGGGGTATATTTAAGGAAGAATTTTCAACCTCGCTCTTGGGAATGGATAGACAAGAAACTTTTTGTTTGCCGGGAACGAAGCCTTTCTTTGGATGAGCAGCGTCTGATTTCAAGGGAGGTTATCACTAATGTAGAAAAAGGAGTAATTGCTGATCAATTCTACGCAGAAAGGCTTTATTCTAAAGAATCCCTTTCTCACATTTTAAAATCAGCTGGATTTGATGACGTCATTTTTCATTGCGAATTTACGCCCGATTCTGAGCGGAATCAGGATTTAGGCATGATGGAACGGCGTTTGATCGTTAGTACTGTTGTAAGAAAAGAGTGGACCTCTCTTAAAAAGAGACCAAAAGGGGAGATAAAGAATATCGTAGTGATCCTTGGGGATCCAAGTAAGCCAGACTTTCTAAAACCCCTTGCTGTTTTCGATGATGACGATTTTTATACCATTGACCAGCTAAAAGGCGCATTGAGAGAAATTAAGGATTGTCATTTTGTGTATTTAGATAATCATGCTACCTTGATACAAGATTTGATGAAATTGAAGGACAAAAACGACCTTGTTTTTAATTTGTGTGATGAGGGCTATTATAACAATGCTAGAAATGAGCTTCACATACCAAGTTTGCTTGAAGTGCTTGGCTTCTCTTATTCAGGTTCTGGCCCTCAAAATCTGGCATTCTGTTACGATAAATCTCTTGTTCGCGGAATAGCAAAGGAGATGGGAATTCTTGTGCCTGAGGCGTTTTTTATAAAGCCAGAAGATAGTGCTTTTGAGCTTCCTGTTGCTTTTCCAGTTATTGTTAAGCCTAACTTTGGTGATTCAAGCTTTGGAATAACCCAGAGATGTGTTGCCAACAATGTTAAAGAACTTGTCAACGCTATTTCAGAAATAAGAGAGAAGTTTGGCTATGATAAACCTATTCTTGTGGAGGAATTCCTTACTGGAAAAGACCTGAGTGTAGGAATAATAGGAAATCCTCCTGAAGATTATACGGTCCTACCTATTATTGAAGAAGATTACTCAGCACTTCCAGATGGGCTGCCAAAAATCTGTGGCTACGAGGCCAAATGGCTTCCTGACTCTCCGTATTGGAATATCAAATCCATTCCAGCTGAACTTCCAGAAGATACAAAGAGATTTATTACAGAATGTTGTTCGAAGCTGTTTGAGAGGCTGGAATGCAGGGATTATTGTCGACTTGACTGGAGATTAGATTCTGGCGGTAGTCCTCGACTTCTTGAGGTGAATCCGAATCCAGGGTGGTGTTGGGATGGTCACCTTGCTAAAATGGCGAAACTTGCAATGATGTCTTACACCGAGATGCTGGAGGCGATATTAAGAGCAGCTGGATTACGATTTGGGTTCCAATTAAATAGTGAAAAAAGAAGGAATGAACAAGTTCTTCAAAGCAAACCATAACTAAAAGGCTTTAGTCAACTTCATTTTCTGACTATTCAATCTTACCTTCTCGCAAATATTGAGCTGCCATCTCGGGGGTGGATGGGTTTATGTAAAAACCGCTTCCCCATTCAAAACCAGCTATTCTGACAAGCCGCGGGATAATCTCAAAATGCCAGTGATAATCATATTTAAGTGTAACCCACTGGTCTGAAAATTTAGGCTTTGCTTCGATATTTGGTGATGTGTTAAGAACAAAATTATGAGGTGGGTCATTGAGTACATTTTTTAAGCGGAGGAGAATATTTTTCAGAAAAAGAGAAAATCGATCTAATTCCTCATCAGCGACTTCGGCAAAGTTGCAGTTGTGGTTAACAGGTGCGATGAAGATTTCAAATGGAAAACGCGAGGCATAAGGGGCAACGGCAATAAATCCATTTTCTGAAGAAATGATCCTGGAACCTGTGGTTATTTCCTGCTGGATGAGGTCGCATATGAGGCATCTCTCCCTCCTTTCATAGTGCTGTCTTGCAGCATCAAGTTTAATGATAACATTTCGTGGAACAATCGGGGTTGCAATCAATTGGGAATGAGGATGAACCAATGAAGCTCCGGCCCTCTTCCCATGATTCTTAAAAATTAACACATACTTAAATCGAACATCTCTATAAAGGTCTTTAAGCCTCTCCCGATAGGCGATAAGAACCCATTTTATGTGTTCTGATGAGAGATCTGCCATGCTGAGGTCATGCTGGGGAGTTTCTATGATTACTTCATGGGCTCCTGTCCCTTCGATCATATCGTAGTAACCAACACCAATTCTTTTGCCCTGGGGTCCGGTATTCAGGGCAGGGTATTTATTCGGGACAACTCTCACTTTCCATCCTGGAGAATTGGGAGAGGAATTAGGATCTCTTATTGCCCATATTTCAGGAGGAGTGGAAGATTCATTGCCTTCATCAAAGGGACAAAGCTTTAGATGATTGTATTTAGTCGTATCCTGCAAATCTGAAGGCCTGGCATTTCTTTCAGTTGCAATGATTACCCACCGATGCTGCAAAGGATCATACCTGAGTTCTGGCATTTATCTCTCCTTTTTTATTTCAAATCACTGTTCCGTCAGGAATAATAGCATTTTTTGGAATAACAATGATTCCATCCTGAATTTCATATTCTTCGGTAGTCTCATCGCTGACGCCGCGGACATTAATGAGCTTAACTCCTCTTCCGATACGCGCATTTTTATCTATTATAGCTTCGCGGATTTCACAGTGGCTCCCTATTCCGATATTCGGAATGCCCTTTTTCTTATTTTTTGCTATTTCCTCAACCGTGTCGAAAAAATCAGCACCCATCATCACTGTGCGTTCAATAACAGAGTTTTCTCCGATACGGGAACGGATTCCGATTATAGAATGATTAATCCTTGATTGATTGATTATACTTCCCTCGCACAAAATAGAATTGGTAACTTCAGATGATAGAATTTTGCACCCAGGCAAAAAACGAGCACGACTGAAAATAGGCCTTTCTTCATCGTAGAAATTGAATTTGGGAAGCGGATGAGTCAAAGCAATATTGGCCTCAAAGAAAGAA
>CAYUXD010000059.1:6518-10344 GCA_964448655.1 uncultured Eubacteriales bacterium | reverse complement strand
TATTACTTGCAGTTATAAAAAAAGAGAAAATGAACATAGATTTTGGTCTGATCGGCACCATAACCTCTGATGAGATTACGTTTGATTCTGGTCAGATGATCAGAGGCTTGGGGGGAGTCCTTTATCAGGCTGCTGTTCTATGCGGCTTGGGAAAAGAAGTGCATCTCTACACCAATCTCGGAGAGGAATTAGTCCAGGATGTAGAAAAGATGGTTGAAAACTGGACCACCCTTCGACAAGAAGGAATATGCCAGGTTCCCGGCCCAGGAAACCAGGTTCACCTTCATTATCCAGAAAAAGGAGAGAGAGTTGAAACATTAAGATCTGTGGTTCCACCTTTAAATCCGTGCCAGGTTATAGAAGACATGCCTAAGCTGGGAATGCTTATTCTAATCATAAATTCGGGTTTTGATATCGAGCTTTCAGATTGGATAAAAATTGTCGCAGCCGCAAAAATCCCTGTATGGCTTGATATTCATTCTCTTCTTCTCTCCAGAGAGCTCAATGTTCCCCGAAAGTACTTTCCTTTAACAGAGGGGAAAGATTGGGTGGAGGGAGTGAGCTTCATCCAGGTAAACGAGAAAGAGCTGTCTTCTATGCTCGGTGATCCAGATAAAACATATTCTGAGGATGATACCTTGGCTTTTGGAAAGATGGCTTTTAATCTGGGCGTTAAGGCGGTTTTTGTAACTCTGGGAAGGGAAGGTGTTTTGGTGATGACGCCTGAAGAGTTTAAGAGAATCCGATCGCCCGAGGTCGAAAGCATAGTTGATACCACAGGATGCGGCGATGTTTTTTGTGCAGGTGCGGTCGTGAAACTGGCTGAGGGCCAGGATCCGTTCACGGCAGCATCCTGCGGGCTTGAATTAGCCACAAAGGCAGTCAGCATTAAAGGCATAGAGGAAACATACATGATGGCTCGTCACCACAGGCAGCAGGAGAAGCAGAGAAAGTTATATTAGGAGCGCTGCTCCATTTCTGCAAGGGATTGATTCATAAAAATGGGGGCAGGCCCCATTTCTCTAGGGATTGATTCCTCTGTAGGGGCTTGATTCATCAAGCCCGCAATTTTTGTGTTTAAAAATGAGCGCAGTCCCCACGTCTCCCAATTTCTCTAATCTATAGGTTAAAGGTGTTATATACAAATTTTTACTTTTAAACGTTATAAAGTCTTTTGAGATGATGATTTTTGTGTTAGAATAAAATAAAGTAGATGAAAGGTTCTCTTAAAAGCTCACATTTTTCAGATTTTCTCCAGCCTTCTCAAATCATTTTCAGCCTTAAAGCCAAGGATAAAATTCAGGCTATAGAAGAACTGCTGGATGTTTTAGTCAAGAAAAAGCTTGTCAAAAATAAAAAGCTCACTTTGACCCGGATTATTGATAGAGAAAGGCTGGAATCCACAGGGCTCGGGCACAATGTTGCTCTTCCCCATGCCCGTGTGGACACTGATGGGGAAATAGCTATAGCCGTAGGGAAATCTAAAGATGGGATAAGCTTTGATTCCATTGATAACAAAAAGGTCCATCTCATAATACTTATTGTCTGGGATCCTTCTCTTCCTGGCCTTTTTAATCATTTGTTTGCTGGACTGGCCAAATTCTTAAGGTACCAAGGATTCAGACAGAAAGTCTTGGGATCCAAGAATAAGTCAGAGCTGTGCGGAGTTCTCTCAGAAATAGCATTAAGCCTTCCTCAAGAGGATAAGATTATCCACAGAGCCAGCCTTCTGATGAAGCTACAAGAAATCGAGATAAAAAAGAAAAAGGCAAAAAAGGAGCAAAGGAAAAAACTCAAAGAGCAGGCCAGTTTGATTCGCCAGGAACTCGATGAGGCTCTGGTGGACAGGTTTGACAGGCTAATGGAAAGATACGGATTTGCCGTGGCTGAGGTGGATGGAGGTGTTTGTCAAGGCTGCAACATCAATGTGGCCACGGGATTGAGCTCAGCCATAGAGGGGAGCAACGATATTTATGTCTGTGAAAACTGCGGCAAATTCATGGTTGCTTCCAAGAGTAAAAAGAAATAATCATTAAACTTTGGAATTAGCATAGATATTAAACATTGGAAATGTAATAGATTTTGCCGTTAGGAGCAATCGGGGGGAGCGTAGCATATTAACTTCATAGAATGTGTCATTGCGAGTGACCGAAGGGAACGTGGCAATCTCTTAAGATTAATTATTCTAAACTTTCTTTAGCAAGGTTCATTGGCTTTAGAAGTCTGTAAACAGGATAGGTCTGCAGCTCTTGACGCCACTGCGAGACAAGATAGCGGTCGAAGAAATTCCAGACCAGAAGTCCATCATCGCTTTCTGGTTCAAGAAGGTAGGCCGCAACATTGGCAAGTGGCTGGGCTGTCGCTATAAAAAGAGTCCCCTCAGGAAACTCTTTCTCCTCCAGGATGTATTCGCCTTTTACTGAATTCAAGTAGTGTCCTTGAAAGAGCCTTGAGGCTCCCTTGATCTCTTTTATTCGGAACGATTCCACCTCTAAGCTAACAGGTTCTCTCGTTTTCTCCACTAAAAGGCCGTGCTGGAGAAGCTTTTCTGTGATTTCTGGACTGGCTTCTGGGATAAGATAGGCATAGGGTAAGCGTACAGATCTTTTAGGAACGAAGTCAGAGAAGTAGGGGACCTCATAGGTTTTTTTCTTGTCTTTTTTCTTTACCTGCGGCCAGCCGCCCTCCCTTGGTATGACTTCCATTTCCCAGCCTCGAATGGTGACTTTATCTTTAAGAGGCTTCAGTTCGTATTCAACTGCGAATATATCGTCTTCAGAGGGCCTCATCCCTCTCTGAATTGTTTTTCGGTCTGCGCTGCGGATGAGCTGAACAATCCCATCCTTATTGTCATAACAGTATTCCAGGATCGAAAGCAGAAAATAATAACATCCCATCACCCTTGTTTTGTAATCAGCATAGGCATAATTTTCGTTGAGGATGGCTAAACGGTTCCTCAAGCTGATGTAATTAGTGATATAGCGTGGCTCAGGACCCGAAGGACGCCATCCTTTTTCGGGATTGCTGAAGTCCATAAAGTTTCCGTAGGGAATGGAGAGCACCTTGTATTTTTCCCTTAGATTCTTGTTTATGGAGGGCATCATTTTTTCCCTCATGTATTCGATAAGGGAAGTGTCTCCGTTAGGATTCAGCCCCCAGACATAGGTTACAGGCTCCTCATGGTAGGAGCCGTTGGTCGTATGACAGTCGACAAGGAGGGCTGGATCCCAGCGCATCAAAACGTTGTGAATCAAACCTTGAATCTCGGGACTCTCCAGTTTTATCCCGTCCCGGTTTAAATCGAGGTTTTGACCGTTGTAGCGAACACCCACTCCTTTTTCCGGTCCCACCTGGTTGCGTCTGTTTTCCGGACTTATCTTTTCATTGCCGTCAGCGTTAAAGATAGGAGCGATCAGGATCACCAGCTTATCCAGAAAGGGAGATTTATCTTTTAGGACGATGTCTCTGGCCACCATAAGGGCGGCTTCTTTTCCTTCGACCTCGCCAGCATGGATATTGGCCTGGATGTAAATCACTGCTCTCCCATCATGAGATAGAGCCAGCGGGGAAGAAGGAACAGGTTCTCCGATGATAAGGAGGGGAACTGCTCTTCCTTCTGGGCTGACACAGAGAGTCTCTACTCTTAGGAGGGAACTTTGACGCTGGAGCTCTTTTATGAAATTTGTGACATCAGCATATCTTGAAGTTGCAGTGAAACTGCTGGTCTCTGCCACGGTTAAAGGCTTTTGCTTTGTTGAGGAGAGGGCCGAAAGGGGAGAGATAGAAAAGATGAGAAGCAGAATCACGGGGATAGCTTAAAAAGGGG
>CAYUXD010000059.1:0-6508 GCA_964448655.1 uncultured Eubacteriales bacterium | reverse complement strand
TAGACGAAAAATATTTTTCTTTCATATCTCAGAGCACTTTCATATTTCATGTCATTTTTGTATTTCATGTCATTTTTCCTTATGTGGAATTAAGGAACTTAGTCCGATCAAGGAACTTAGTCCTTTCAAGGAACTTAGTCCGATCAAGGGACTTAGTCCGATCAAGGGACTTAGTCCGATCAAGGAACTTAATCCGATCAAGGGACTTAGTCCGATCAAGGGACTTAGTCCGATTATTGTAGGGGCTTGATTTATCAAGCCCACATTATAGAGTGTAAGAGTTTATATGAATTTAATTTGCAGGTCAACGAGGACAGAAAAAAGATTGGGCGCCTTTTTTTCATAAAAGAAAAGTAATATACTCAAAGTGAAAGAAAAGGCTGTCTTTCTAAAATGGTTACTTCTAGCGTAAGCAGGGAAAAAGAAGATGCTCTTCGTCAAAGGATGGAGAGTTTGGGCATCTTCGAAAAAGATATTGTGGAAAAGTTTATCCGCTCCAGCGGAAAAGGGGGACAGAAAGTCAATAAGACTTCAACCCGCGTCTATTTGAAGCACCTCCCCACGAAAATAGAAGTAAAATGTCAGAGGGAGCGCTCTCAAGCAATAAACAGATTTATAGCTAGAAGGATTCTCACAGATAAAATAGAAAGAATGATTCGGGGGAAAGAAAGCGAAGAGCAGCAAAGGATTGAAAAAATCCGCCGCCAGAAAAGAAAGCGCTCAAAAAGAGCCATGCTGAAGATGCTAGAGGAGAAAAAGAAACAATCCCTGAAGAAAGAAGCACGGAGGTTCCGTCCTCAGTTGGATGATTTAGAGGAATAATAAGCGTGCTTAGGAGGAACGTGCTAGCCTAAATACAGGAACTTGGTTTTTGTGCTTGCGGCTACTGATTCTCAGAGTAATCTGTGATAAAGATTAACTTGCCAGTCTCAAGATGACCTGGAGGAGCAGGTTTGCTCCCTTTTCTAGAACTTTCTTTGATGCCTTCGACATAATCGCTTCCATCTTAAAGAGCGCAATCATTTAATGAGCATTGTCACTGCTGGCAATCTTGCCACCAAGAATAGATGATCAGGGCTCGATGATGAAGCCCATGAACAGGATTGCCCCGGTTACATTATCTCTGATAGCTAAGAAGAACGGTCGGTCGAAGACCAATGTTTGGTGCCCGCCCCTCTTCATCTTCACGACAGTAACTGCAGCGGCCTCTGTTCCTTCTTCGTTGACATCCACAAACGACTTATGAGCTACATAGTCGATAAAGGCTGGTCCTGTACACATCTTCTCGAAATTTGCTCTGGATGTAAAAGCAATCCCCATCCCCAAGGCCTTGAGCACGGCGTTGAGTTTTATTTCATACTCGAGTCTAAGACGCGGGAGAACCACCCCAACCAGCTCTCGGCGGAATCCGGACATCCAGGATTCCCAGCTATCCCTGTTCAGCTTCTGGCAGAACTCCTGTAAGCTCGATTCCTTATCAGGGAGAAACAGGTACAGGCTGGCCTTTTCACTGCTGTAGGGAAGCTCGACGGCCTGAAAACTATCGCCCCGGTAGTATGAATAACGTTCTGATTGTGACATCATCATCGAGACTCTTTTCCTGCTGCCATCAAGTAGTGTGAAATCCTTTTCTTGAGTGTATTCCTCGCTAAATCCCACTGACCAGGCTCCCTTGAAGTAAACTGCGTTGATAAGGAACAGAATGGCATCCAGGTCTGAGGGGTCGACGATTTCATCTATCTTCCCTTGGGTTTTTTCTTTGCACCAGTGGTTGATGATCTCTAGCGAGCGCGGGTCGCTGAGGTCAAGATTTCTGATTTCCGCTTCATAAAATTCCTGATTGTTTCTCATAAAAGTCTTCCTGAACTCCACGCCTCTATCCGCCCAAAGAGAATTGGCCAGGTTTAACTGGATTCTGCTCTCGCGATTCATAAGGGAGTCGCTCAACATGGCATTTGCCTTGTTCACCTGCAGGAGACTCATATCCTGCAGCTCCAGGGCTTTAGCCATGGCCTTCTCGGTCTCGCCAGCCGCGCCGTTGTATGTCATCGCTAAGGCTATCGAAACGCTCAGGGGCGATATAAAGATATTTTTCTCGCCCTCCTGCTCAACAATCTCCTTAAACAGCTTGAAACCGAATTTCGTGTTGGCTGAGACTATGTTGCCGATCAATGAATCTGTGTTATCCGAGACAGGCGCTACTCGATATCTTGTATTTTTGACCAAGGAAAATTGCATCTCGTTTCCGCTTTTTGAGAGAAGAGAAAAAGGAACTTCTGATTGCTTATCATATATGCCTGGATAATGTTTTGAAGTTTGTCGAGTAGAGGGAGAAATTATTGTCTCCGTTTCCTGAGAAAACAGATGGACAGACACGAATAAAAAAGTAAAGATTGTCCATCCCATCCAGAATTTCAAAGATTTACTCATTTTCATTCTCCTTTTGTAGATGTTAAATTATCTTGTGTGAAATTTGGTTTCATATTCTTTCATACGATTGAGCTTCACAATTTTGCACTTTTTTTTCTGCGAAGTGATCATTTTTACACTCGTAGATTCATTATTAGATTTATTCGATTTAAGTTTTTTTATTGGAGTTTCACAAAATATGGGGGGCGGAAGATATGAAGAACAGAAGATATGAAGAATGGAAAGAAATCACTTATTGTGAAGCGTAAACCGATGAATGAAGACATCATCAATCTGTTTTTCTTCGATTGATGCCAATTCATCCAGTAAACGCGCAAGAACTTCTTGCTTTTTCTTTTTATTCCTGATCCGGGCATACTGGGCAAAAAGATCATCCCAATCATGTTTCAGTCGGGCAGAAGCGATGACATAGATTATCTCTTCACCCGTATTTTTATCTAAATGAAACCAATTGGGCGATGAGGGAAGATAATAGAGTTGAGTTCCCTTGAGTGGGTTCTGGATTGAACTGTAAGCCTTATTGGGAAAAAGTCTGATAAGTTTTTTACCGGAGTCCAACTGGTAGATAGAGACAAATCGATCCTTAAAAAGCTGGAACAAGAGCCGATAATTATCGTCGGATGTCAGGATTATTTTTTCATCTCTCTGGCTTCTTATATCAACACCTTCTCTAAATTCCTTTCCTTGCTTTTGGTACTGGAAAAGCAATTGGCTGAACGCAATCGGACCTTTCTTTCCACCTCTTTTTTGTCCTTTATCTGGTTCAATCCCTGGGCCTTTGTGCGGGACTCCTCTTCCCGTTGCAAATTCCTTCCTCAGTCCAACAGCAAGTTCCTTCTGTCCGGGCGGATAAAGGCCTGAATAGAAAACCGTCAATAAGACGACAGCGACCGCAGTTGCCGTTGCAGCAGCCCATCGAAGAGGTCTGGGAAACGCAATAAATATTGCTTTCTTTTTTTTTGCTTTAATCTTCTGGTACATTTCTTCGGTCGGACGCAGCTCGGGCGCAGCCTCTAATTCATGAGACGCCCATTTATCCATAAGTTTTTTAAATTTCTTGTCATTCATAGGATCTTTACCTTCCATTTTTATATACGTCCAGGCTATCTCATTTTATACTTGTATTAGGGAAACGAAACGAAGCCCTTGTGTTCAAGACATCGTTTGACTTTCTCCTCTG
Source organism: uncultured Eubacteriales bacterium (assembly GCA_964448655.1). GTDB lineage: Bacteria > Acidobacteriota > Aminicenantia > Aminicenantales > Aminicenantaceae > SOIV01. Next base: position 2,898 of record CAYUXD010000059.1, on the reverse strand, counting down.
CTGCGGCAATCCGCCTCTTTACGATGGTGATTGATTTGCTGAAAATTTCTCCTATTTCCCTGTAGACCTTATCGAGTATGTAATATAATACAATAGCCTGTTTTTCTTCTTCATTCTGCAGTCCTTTGATACAATCGTGGACAGCCTGGATGACCGATGTGTCTTCAAACGACTTTTCAGTCTGTTGGCCATCACTAGCTAGAGTATCTCCAAGATTGAGAGCCTTCTCTCCGCTGCGGTGTCCTGCGTTCTGTTCTAATGAAAGGATTTTGATTTTCTTTTCATGTCGGAGAAGATCGATGCATCTATTGCGGGCGATTCTGAAGAGCCAGGTGCGGAAAGACGCTTTTTTCGGATTATACCGGTGAAACTTTTCTAGCACTCGCATAAAGACATCATGGACAAGATCCTCAGGATTCCTGGCTGATATAAAACTGCTGCAAAATGCATACAGTTTCTTGGCATACCTCCTGTATAATTCATCTATGGAGGCCGTATCTCCACTTTTCAATTGATCCATCAACTGTTCGTCAGTCAGCGCAATCATAGTCATATTCTGTTTACCTGGTAAAATAAGCCCTCCAGATATGAATTCAATTTCAATCTAACATTATTTTCCATCTAAATTCAATTTCATTCATTCTATCTGGTGGTTTTCTTATTTTGGGAGGCGACGGTTAAGATTAATCTTCAAAAAACAGGAACTTGGTTTTTGTGCTTGCGGCTACTGATTCTCAGAGTAATCTGTGATAAAGATTAACTTGCCAGTCTCAAGATGACCTGGAGGAGCAGGTTTGCTCCTTTTTCTAAATCTTCCCATTTTATCATCTCCTGCGGCGAGTGGCTTATTCCGTCCAGACAGGGGATGAATATCATTCCAGGTTCGGCAATGCTTGCCACAATCTGAGCGTCGTGTCCTGCGCCGCTGGGAAGTGTTACAAACGGGTACCCCAGCTTCTCGGATTCTTCCTTCATTATATATATTATCCGGGGAGGGATGCTTACAGGGTCTGTCTTATCCACAATCTTTGAAGTGAAGTTGAGTCCTCGTGTCGAGGCAACATCCTCAGCAAGAGCCAAGAATGATTTTTCGAGCTCCTCGAGCGTTTCCTTTGATGTGCTCCTGAAATCAAGCGAAAAATCAACTTGGCCAGGGACAACACTGAAAGCCCCGGGTCTCACATTGACTCTGCCTATTGTCACCACGCTTCCGTAGTGTTTTGTCGCCACATGCTGGGTACTCTTGAGGGCAAAGTCTGCTAAGCCCAGAAAGGCATCATGACGAAGCTCAAGGGGTGTGGTCCCCGAATGGCTTGCTTCTCCTAAAAAGGAACACAATTTGTGATACTTCCCTGCAATGCGGTCCACAATTCCTATGGGCTTGTTTTCTGTCTCAAGCACTGTGCCCTGTTCGATATGGACTTCAAGAAAAGCTTCTATATCCGGCCTCTGCTTGTGAGCCTCCATGATGCTTTCGATGGAAAATTCAGTGCCTTTTAAAATTTCTGGAAGAGTAGTACCGAACTGGGTGAGGTCTTTTTCTAAAATTTCTTGATTTAGCTGTCCTGTGAAAGCGCGGCTCCCCAAGAAATCACCCACAAGGTTTCCTTCTTCATCTGTAAAAGAAGCAACCTCCAGAGATTTCGAAAGGCTCAGACCCTCCTCTTTAATCCTTCTCAAGCATTCAAGAGCCGACAGAACTCCGACCGGACCGTCAAATTTTCCGCCGTTAATCACAGAATCGATATGGGAACCGGCCATTATTGTTTTCCCTTTTCCTTCCAGGCGGCCAAATATGTTGCCTGCTCCGTCCTGGCGAAGGGCAAAGCCAGCGCTTTTTACCTTCTCTTTGAGCCAGCCTTGTGCTTCAAGATCAGCCTTACTGAAAGAGGGCCGAGTTATTCCGCCATTTGGGTCGCAGCCGATTTTGGAAAGAGATTCAATATCGTCTTTCAATCGATCAAGGTCTATTCTGATGTCCATGTCGACCTATCTCAATATTTTTCGATGAGGGCTATCATTTCTTTGACAGCCTTCTCAATCCCTACCATAGCGGATCGAGCCACGATGGAGAAGCCGATGCTGAATTCTTTAATTTCAGGGATAGCAGCAACAGGAAGGACATTTTTATAATCCAGTCCATGGCCAGCGTGAATTTCAAGGCCCAATTCATGGCCGCGTTCAGCTGCCTTTTTAATCTCAGCAAGAGCTTCCTGTCGTTCCTTTCCTGGTTTTAAATCTGCGTATTTTCCAGTATTAAGTTCGATGAGGGTTACTCCAACCTTGTGGCAGACTTCGATTTGTTCTAGATCAGGGTCGACAAAAATGCTGACTTTTATCCCTGCATTTTTTAAGTCCCAGATAAAAGGGGTCAGATGCTTCTCGTTCGACAGAACATCCAGCCCCCCTTCTGTAGTCAACTCCTCTTCACGCTCGGGTACCAAAGAGACGATATCCGGTTTTATCGAGAAGACAATTTTCTTCATTTCTTCTGTTGCGGCCATCTCTAAGTTGAGCTGGGTTTTGACTACCTCTCTTAACACCTTTAGGTCCCTTTCTTTGATGTGGCGTCTATCTCCTCTTAAGTGACAAACAACGCCATCTGCTCCTGCCTGCTCTGCTAAGAGAGCTGCCAGAATGGGTTCTGGCTCATGACTGCGCCGGGCTTCTCTTATTGTCGCAAAATGATCCACATTGACGGCGAGTTTCATTTTCTCCTCCCTATATAAAAGGGGACAGGCTACTTTTTCTGATGTTAGGGTTAGGCCTTGCCATTGTGAAAAGATATTTCCCCGCATCTTCTCCTTAGACATTCCCTAGGAGAAGGCCTGACACCAAGAAAAAAGTAGCCTGTCACCGTTTTGATTCTGTTGTCTTAGGCAGAGGGGGGATGTCTGA
>CAYUXD010000058.1:0-10377 GCA_964448655.1 uncultured Eubacteriales bacterium | reverse complement strand
AGCGGAAAGTGGGGTCAGGATATAATGTGTGGAAGAAGTCAACTACCAAACGCAGAGGATTTTCAAGAGCAAATATCTGGGTTATGGCTTTTTCGTTCAGTTTTGCCGTGATATTAACCATGCCCTTTTCCTCAAAGATGCCAACTTCTTTAAAGAGTAATTGCTTCTTAGGCCATTTTTTGAGTTCTTCTTCCGTTGCAGAATCGATTATGTATCCGTTTAAAGCTCTTTGGATTCTATTCAGCTCTACAATCGTTTGTTCTTGCTCGGTATATATTCTGTATGGCACTTGCTCCTTCAGGTCGATTAGAACATGGAGATTGTTATCCTCTATTTTTTCTACCTTTATGTCCTCCACGAGTAAAGATTCTCCTCGACTGATTTGAAAATCTTCTGCTGTTTCAGCGTTATCCAACTCGAGCACAATTGTCGAAGGAGTATCTTTTAAATAGTATGTTTTAGAGATGGCTGGAGGCGCGCTCGTTTTAAATATTATTAGTGTATTGAGTTTTTCAGGCTTGACAGATATTTCATTTATGGTGACCAAGGCTTCGTTGTTAAGGACATATCCGTTTAATAAGGCAAGAAGACAAAACACAGAAAGGATTTGGAAAAAATTTTTCCATTTCATCTTACCGCTCCTCTGGATGAATTTCTTTGACAATATCTTTCGGCTCAAATAAAGGAAAGCCTCTTTCTTTTGTTTTCCGGAAAGTAATTTTAGATTCTTGAATTGACAAGACGAAGCCGTCAGAGAATCTTTGTCCGACATTGATGAACAAAGGGAATTCCTGAGGACCGGTTACTATAGCGGTGAATTTTCCTCTGGCCTTGACAATACCTATAAGGGTAATATCGTCGATATAAATTTCAGGCTTTCCACTAGGTGAAGTTTCTCTCTTGGTATCTTTGCCTGCTAGTAAATCCATGAAAGGATCTTTCCTCCCTGCACGCTGGTAGGAAGGAAAAGTTCTTTTTGGCATCTCAGAGCTTAGTTCTTTTGCTAAATCCTTTTTTTCTTCTTTTTCTTCCTGAGATAAGACAGGTAGGATAAACAGACAAATAAGACTTAATAAAACAAAGAGATATAATATTTTTTTCATTTTTTTTCTATCATCTACTCCCTTCTCCAGGAGGAGCTTCCTCACGAAAGATGTATGTTTTAGCTGTATAGGCTGCAGATATGGTGGTAGCCTCTGTCTGCTTCCCAAGGGATTTAATCGAAAAGTCCTCTATATTGAACAGGCGCGAAAAATTACTCAAGCGGTCGAAGAATATCGCTAAATTGTGATAATTTCCCGTTATTTCTATTGAAATCGGCCACTCATAGTAGAATTCCATGTCGACTTCTCCCTTAGGGAGAAATTTCACAATATTAAGACGAGAATTAACGGCGAGCTGCTGCATTTTCTTTAAAATGTCCCATATTTCTTTCCTTTTAGGAATGATAGCCTCGAGTTCGTTCAGGATTTTCCTCAAGTCAACTAATTCTTCTTCAATTCTACTCAGTTGCAGATTTTTTTGCTTCAGGTTCGTTACTTCTGTTTCAGTTTTTCCCCTTTCTTGTTTAAGGGCTGTTAGTTTGTTGTTTTGGGGTTTGAAATAGACAAAATAGAGAAGGGCAAAGATAATCACCGCCAGGAGGATGTGTCCATACCATGGCCAATCTTTCATTTTGCCACCTCACTTACATCTTTTCCTGATTGGGATTCAGACTGTGGTTGGATAACATAACTGGCATTTATGGCAAATTCTAAGTATTGATTATCTTTTGTCGTCCTCTGAGTGGACGAGAGAAGATTGACGTTGAAGAAATAAGGGCTTGTTTCTAAACTATAAATATAATCTGCGATCAAGTTGTTAGAAAGAGCTCTCCCTTTTATATGAACCGTTTGTTTGTCGTAAGTAGCTTCTGAAAGCCAGACATAGTAAGGAATGTGCTTGCTTAACTCATCCATTATCCTTACTGCAACTTGCTGGTGAGGCTTTAACTGGTTGATGAGGTTTATTTTTCTCTCGAAGAGGCTTTTTAGTTTCTGTGCTTCTTCTAACTTGCCCAGGACATCACTGAGCTTATTTTTTTCTACTTGCGCTGCTTCCAGGAGATTATTCTCTTTATTGAAGGCACTTCTTTGGTAAAAGAAAAGAGCTGCAGCGGCAAAGATAACAAGAAGATAGATTAAGCTCATTCTTGGAGGTTTTATTTCCCTTCTGACTTCTTCGGTCGGGAGTTCTTTTGCTTCAGGCTTTAATAAATTTATCCTAATCATGATTTTATTCCTCCGACGTCCTGGTTGCGAGTCCAGTAGCCACTCCAAAAAGCGAGGCCATATCCCGGAGATATACAGAATCTAATTTCTTTTCATTATAAAAGATGTTTCTAAAAGGATTGAAAAGCTCTGTATCTGTATTGAATTTCTGTTCGAAGGATTTCGGCAGGTCTTTTAACTTGGATAATCCGCCGCTCAAGAGAATTTTGTCAATTTTCTTGGCACTTCCTTCTCCAGATTCGTAGAAAGAGAATGTTTTTTCAACTTCCTCAAGCAGGTTCGCAGTGTTCGTGTCAATAACAGCCTGTATCTGTTCAGGTGGCATATCTTTGACAGGAATTCCCTTGAGTATTTTTTCTGCCTCGTCGGAGCTGACTCCCAGGTCCTTTCTTATATTCTCAGTAAAAAAGTAGCCACCGATGGAGAGATCTCGAAATAATTGAGGCGTCTCCCTGTCGGTAATGATGATATTGGTTGTATGTGCCCCAAGATTAATTAAAGCAGTTGTCTTTTCTCGGAAAATCTCCGGATAATTTATCTCCATCGCATTTTGAAGGGCAAAAGCATCTACTTCTATTGCTTCTAAGTTTTTACGAGCTTGATTAACAACATTACTGTAATTGGTGATTTTTTCTTTTTTTGCCGCTACAAGAAGAATATCTAAAGCTTTCTTTTCTGAACCTGAGGATGGTCTCAAGATAGCATAATCCACACTAGTCTCTTCATAGGGATAGGGGATATTGTGCCTTGCTTCCCAGATAATGGATTCTGCTAATTCTTCTGTTTCCATAGAGGGAAGTGATATCTTTTTAATAATTACTGAACTGCCGGAAACAGCGATATTAACGTTTTTGTTCGAAATCTTGTTTTCATCAAATATCATCTTAATAGTTTCGACTACAGCTTCAGAGTCCATGATTGTTCCTTCTACTATTGCATCATGAGGTAGGAACTCAAGAGCTACCTTTTCGACTTCAAAGGAGCCTTCTCCCCCTTTTGCCTTTGGTTTTAACTCGATAGCTTTAATAGAGTAAGAACCGATATCCAACCCAACTATTCCCTTTGCTTTACCAAGGCCAAACATTTTCTCTCTCCTTTCTAGTAGCAGGCTTATGCTTGAGCGCTTTTCTTGAATTTTTCCCTAAGTTTTTTTTCTACTTGCTCTGGGACCAAATCTTTAAGACCGCCTCCTAACATGAAGATTTCCTTTACTAATTTTGAACTGAGGAAAGAATAGCTGAGATTAGGCATCATAAAAAGTGTCTCGATTTCTGGGTCGAGCTTCCGGTTCATCAAGGCCATTTGAAATTCGTATTCGAAATCTGAGATGGCTCTTAAACCCCTTATCACAATATTAGCATTATTATTTTTTGCAAATTCAACGAGTAGACCGTCGAAGGCTTTTACCTCGATATCTCTGTGATCGACGAAAAAATCCTGGATCATATTCATCCTTTCTTTAGTCGAAAAAAGGGGTTTTTTTTTAGGATTCTCTAAGACCGCAACCAGTATTTTATCAAAAATCTTCAATCCTCTTTGAATAATGTCAACGTGACCGCTTGTTATAGGGTCAAATGAACCTGGATACACAGCTCTTTGCTTTGCAGGTGAGTGAGTTTTTTTGCTCATCTTGATTAAGCTACTACTATCAAAAAAATTTTGCTTTGTCAATTTAAAAATATATCTATAAGTTTCTCCTGATTAGATCTCATTTTAGCTCAATGAACTCTGAATAATTTGACAATTTTTGCCAATCTAATTCGAGGATAAGATTCGAATTTTCTCTCATTTCTCTAATGCCTCTTTAATAAAGTAGCTAAAGTTGAGTCCTGTCAGTTACATATCGTTGCAGAGATGGGCTATAGCGTCAATCACCAGAGGGGAGGATTTCAAAGGGTGAATTTTAGGGTAATTTCATCACCCTTAGAGGTTAAGGCCCTCATCTTTCCAGAGGAAGCAATTTTTCGAATGGAAAAAGGGGACAGGCCCCATTTTCCTTAACAACGTAACAACGGGGTCAGACTTGCAAAACTTGAATAATTGCGGTCAGGCCTTTTTTTTGTAGGGATCTGATTTATCAAGTCCGCACTCTCTAAAAGGGAACTCGGGGACAGTCCCTTTTTTTCTGCAGACACGTTTCTTGTGTAGGGGCTTGATTCTTATGTAGGGGTTTGATTTATCAACCCCGCACTTTTAAAATATATGGAATGATTTGTAGTTAATGCAGGAGCTTGATTCATCAGGTCCGCCTTCTGAAGATATAATAATCTTATACGCCAGATAATACGTCTTAGGGTGTAATTCGAAGGAACGTCTTTATTTTCTCTCGAGGGGATGTCCTCATTTTACTTTGGATATATATAGGGTTAAAATATTAAAAAGATTAGCAAATAATTCAAAGGCTGGGAGGTTTCATGCCTTATATGCTTTCTCCCTTAAGCTTAAAACTCCTTCTGCCAGGAGAAATAGATGAAAAAATGCAATATTTTTAAATTGATATTTGCTATCACAATAATTTTTTCTGCCGCTTTTTTCTCCTTCTGCGAGGAAGATGAGTCATATACTCGTAAGAGAGAACAGATGGTTCGAACACAGCTTATGACACGAGATATAACTGACAAACGAGTCTTGGAGGTCATGGGGGAAGTTCCTCGTCATCTGTTTGTTAGCCCCCTCTTGCGCCGTCAGGCTTACAAGGATTCCCCTTTGCCTATTGATGAGGGCCAGACGATTTCCCAGCCTTACATAGTAGCTTTGATGACCCAACACCTTGAGTTGAAAGGGGGGGAGAAAGTTTTGGAGATCGGTACTGGCTCCGGCTACCAGGCTGCTGTGCTTGCCCACCTGACAGATAAAGTATATTCGATCGAAATAAGGGAAAACTTGGCGAAAAAAGCAGCTGAAACGCTAAGCACACTCGATTACAGTCAGGTACAAGTCAAATGGAGTGATGGTTATTTTGGCTGGGAAGAGCATGCCCCATTCGATGCCATTATCGTTACCTGTGCAGCCAATCATGTCCCGCCCCCTCTCCTCAAGCAGCTAAAAGAAGGAGGGAGGCTTATCATCCCCCTGGGAAGTACTCTCTACTTTCAGACTCTCACTCTTATTACCAAAAAAAATGGTAAGCCTAAAGTGAGGCAGATTTCAGGTGTCACTTTTGTTCCGATGACTGGAGAAATCCAGAAAAAAAAGGGCAAGTAAATAGCCCCCGGCTGCCAGGATCAAAACGAGATTATATCCTCCCCAAAAGGCAACGATCAGGGCGAAAATCGAATTGATGACAGAAGAGAAGGCATTTGTTGCCCAGGCCCAGGGAATAATTCTTTTTTCCCCTTGATCCAGCAGCCGAATCCCTGTGGGGAAAGGAAATCCCATTAGGAAACCGAGGGGGAATATTACCAAAAACGTCAGGATTATTTTTAATGCCAGGTTGAAGCCTATGAGGCTTTCATAAAAGAAAGGAAGAAGAAAAAGATAGAGAACGATAAGACCGGCGCAGAGAAGAAGGCTTCGCTTAAGATTCCTTTTTAAGTTTTGACCGAGGATCCTTTTAGAAAAGAAGCTCCCCAGTCCGGATGAGAAGAGCAGAGAAAAAATTATGATAGATACTGAATAAAGAGGGTGCCCTAAAAAAAGAATAAATTTTTGTATAAAAGTTATTTCCAGAAACATAAATGCCATTCCGATCAGGCTAAAATAGAAGAAAATTCTCGAAGAAAAACCTTTGATTTTGTTTTTTGCCTTTCGGAAGGCAAAAATAGGCAAAAGTATCAGGAAAAAAGCTATAATGATGGACTGTGCGAGGATAAGGGGGACTAGGAATTCTCCCTGAAGAAACGGAAGCCATTTCTTGCCCATCGCTCTGTAGGTTGCCTTCAGTTTGCCAAGCTTGAAAAAATTAAAGAAAAAAGGGCGGTTATCTGTTACGGGCTTTACCTGGAAGAGGTAATTTTTGTAAAACTTCGCTCTTTCTGAAGGAGAGAGAAGCTGAAGGGTGAGATCATAGTAAACGGGCTTCTCGAGCTCGTTGTGGATATTTACTTCATCAATTTGTATTCCCGGGTAATAGACAAGATCAAAAAGACGCTTATCTGCAAAATCTGTTAACTTCTGGATATACGGCCTGGAGAAGAGGCTTATTTTTATAAAAAAGATTATGTTCCCCCAGCTTCTGATGGCCATGATATGAGAAGCAGGATCCATTCCGCTCCTCTCCAGAGCATCAATCCAGGTGGCCAGTATTCTTGCTTCCTGCCGGGAAGGAGGAAGCAAATAGAGACTAATACTGACAAGTCCGTCGGGCGACAACCGGTTTAAAATATGGGCAAAGGAGTCGGTTGTATAAACGTAGTTTTCACTGAATCCATAAAGGCCTGTGCCCGTAGAGCCAAAGACATCGGTTAAAGAAAAGACGATTAAGTCGTAGGTCTCCTTCTCCTGTTTTAAAGCAGCTCGACTGAAGGCCGAAACAATTTGAATGTTTTTTTTACGGTAGAGGTATCCTGAGAATTGGGCCAGCTCCTGGCGAAGAAGCTTTACAATCAGAGGATTACTCTCGATTACTTTGGTTTGAGAAGCATTGAAATACACAGAAGAGAGAACATCCAGGCCTCCTTTTGGCTCGATGATGAGAGTGCGCGGGCTTTCAGTTAAGAAGTAAGCGAGGGATGAGGGAAGATATGAAAGGAATTCTAGCTGCGGCTCTTCAGAGTCTTTTAAGCGCGTGACGGCGGAAAGCTCCCCTCCATCTGTAGATATTCCAAGCTGAGGCGGGAACTCTTTTTCGTATAAGAGGCTCAGTCCTGGCGCATATCTTATGGCCGGCGACTCTAGAATATCAACCCGAGAGATGGAATTCCATCTTGTGAGGAGATGTTTTGCCTGGGGATATTTTAGGGCTACGGGCAGAGCTTTGTAAGGCGAGATTCTGAAGCTCAGCCAGGAAGGAGAACTCAGGAAGAGGGCAATCTCTGCAGCCATAATGCAGAGAAGGAGAAGCCTAAAAGTGAATCGGCGCCTCCAGCTAAAAAGGAAAGAAGCGCCAAGAGCTAAAAAGGAACAAAAAATTATCACTCCTCTATCTCCTTTGGGGAGGAAGACAAAAAGAGCTAGCAGCGTGCCGGCTCCTGCACCGAAAAGATCTGAAAAGTAAATACTGTTCACGAGCTTTGGGACACTGGAAATGGCGAAAGATATTGTCAGACCGGCGAAAAAAAACGGAATACAGAGAAGGAAATAATAAAGAAAGATAAAAAATATCTGATTTTTATCCCACGAAATTCTTGTGAAGTCGAAAGGAACGGAGTTGCACAGCAGAAAGCTCAGAAGAATGGTCAGAGAATAGATAAAAGAGCTGTAAGATAGAAAAGTGTCCCGGTCTACGGAGCTGAATGATTTGAAAATGGTTAAAAAAGATCCGCTTGCTCCATATCCCATAAAGGCTATGCTGACCACCCAAAAGGCAAAATGGTAATGCTGGGAGACAGAAAAATAGCGGGTTAGAGATATCTCTAAACAGAGCGTTGCTGAGGATATCAGGAATATAGCCGCCAGTGAGCTATTTTTCATTTCTGCCACGTCGAATAAGTTAAAAAAGATTCTGGCGGCTGTCAATCTCATTTTTGGCATTTTTGATTTTTGGGGTCAGGTCTTGCTTTTTGCCTTTACTCATACAATAGCAATATATACTAATGCCTTAGATTGCGGGCAACCCCGCTCTTTTTATAAATAGGCAGGGGAGCGTGGCAAAATCTCAGTCTGAAGAAAGGAGGCATCTGTGTTGCTTTCATCCTTGCCATGAAATTTTAATGCTCTTGTATGAGATTTTTGAGGCAGGCAAAAAACAAGACCTGACCCCAATTACCATTGCATTTGGTCGGTTCTTGTGTTAATTTTGAAAAAAGCAGAGATGATCAAATTCGGGACTTCAGGATGGCGAGCCATAATGGGGGAGGAGTTCACTTTTCAAAATGTAAGACTGGTTGTGCAGGCGGTTGCAAATTACCTAAAGAAGAAATTTCCCGGAAAACGAATAGCAGTCGTTGTTAATTATGATACCCGCTTTCTATCAGAAAGATTCGCCTTTGAGGCGGCAAAAGTTCTCTCCCACAACAAGATTCATGTTTTTCTGACAGATAGGGATGCACCCTCGCAGGCACAAGCTTACCAGGTCATAAATAGAAAAGCTCAAGGAGGCATCAATTTCACAGCTTCCTTTAATCCTCCTGAATATAACGGCCTGAAATTCAACACAGAGACCGGTGCTCCTGCCCTTCCAGCAGAAACAGATAAAATAGAAGAAGAAATAAGACTTTTGCAGAAAGGATATTCTTTTTGTCCCTTTTATCCTAAAAATGAGTTTATAGAAAAAATTGACCTTCAGGCAGATTATCTGGCTTTCATCCAGAAGAAGGTTGATTTTGATCTCATCCGGAAGTCAAAGATCAGGATTGCAGTGGATATGCTTTACGGGACAAGCCGGGAATATCTGGATGAAATTCTGGAAGAGAACGAGATTCCTGTAGAGGAAATCCATGCCTATATCGATCCCTATTTTGGCGGGATTTCGCCTTCCTGTTCAGAGGAAAACCTCGGAGAACTGAAGAAACTTGTCAAGGCTAAAAAATGTAATTTAGGAATTGCTACTGATGCTGACGGTGATCGTTTCGGAGTCGTTGATGAGAGAGGAAATTTTGTCATTCAAAACTTAATCCTTTCTTTATTGCTGGATTACTTTGTCTCAACCAAGAACTGGAGGGGGGGAGTGGCTCGATCCGTGGCCACAACTCATCTTGTAGACCGGATCGCTAGAAAATACAATCTTCGCCTATATAGAACCCCTGTTGGATTCAAGTTCCTGACAGAACTCTTCCTGCAGAAAAAAATTATTTTTGGGGGAGAAGAGAGTGCTTGTATAGCCATAAAGGATCATCTTCCAGAAAAAGATGGGATTTTCGCCGGACTGCTGGTTGCGGAAATGGTAGCTGCATTGGGGAAAACCCTCTCGGAGCAGATAAATGATTTGTTCCGGAAATACGGGAAAAGAGTTGGAACGCAGAAGAATATTCCTTTAGACGCCGCAAAAAAGAAGAAGATGAAGAAGCTAATAAACAATTCTCCAAGCCACCTCGATAACCGGAAGGTTCTCAACATCGAGACGATAGACGGGATAAAGCTAGATTTAGCCGATGATGACTGGTTTCTCCTCAGGTTCTCCGGGACAGAACCTCTTATTCGCTGTTATGCTGAATCTGGATCAAAGAAAGAAGTAGAGAAGCTCATGGGATCTGGTTTGGGGTTGATTTCTTGATGAGGAAAAAAGAGAAAGACAATATATCCTTTAAGAGAAAGCTGCTGGTCGCAGGATTGGGCTTTTTCTTTTTGGTATTGCTCCTTGCCTCTTTTTTTGGAAAGAAGGGATTAATTGAAATATATGGAGCTCAGAAAGAGCACAAAGCCCTGCTTCAGGAGATAGGGCGTCTTGAGGTAGAAAAAGAAAGATTGGTGAAGGAAATAGAGGAGTTGAAGAAAAATCCAAAAGCAGTGGAGAAGAAAGCTCGAGAGAAACTCTGGCTGGTAAAGCCGGACGAAGTCGTTATCATTAAAAAAGAAAAGTAAATCAGTTTTCGCATCATTCAGAGCATGCCCCGATCAACCCAGAAGGAAAGTCTGCATCATTTACTCGAAGGCCTGAACCCTGTCCAAAAAGAGGCAGTGACCTATGGTTCGGGCCCTCTTCTTATTATTGCTGGAGCTGGAACAGGAAAAACAAAAGTTATAACCCAGCGCATCGCTTATCTCATTGCCTCCAAGTTAGCCAAACCTGAAGAAATTCTGGCTGTAACCTTTACCGAAAAAGCAGCCAATGAAATGGAAGAGAGAGTTGATCTCTTGATTCCTTATAGCTACTCTTTTGTAGAGATCAGCACTTTTAATTCCTTCGGGGAAAGAGTCCTGAGGAACTATGGGATGGAACTGGGTTATTCTCCGGATTTCAAGCTTCTCGATGATGTTGAGCAGGCTATTTTTTTTAGAGAGCACCTCTTCGAGTTTCCTTTAGACTACTATCGTCCCCTGAGTTTCCCTACAAAGCACATTCAAGAGC
>CAYUXD010000057.1:5516-10415 GCA_964448655.1 uncultured Eubacteriales bacterium | reverse complement strand
AGGAATCTTCTTCGCTCCTCGCGATGACACTGGAATAATTGCGTTTGTATTAGTTTCCTTCGTTCTTCCACTTTTTAATCGTGTTTGCTACAACTTCCTGGACTTCATCCTTTGACATAAGTTCAATGCTGAGGGAAGCCGCCTCTTCAGCAACGGTCTCCAGACCTTCAAGAAGTCTTGATTTACCCTCGAAAGCTTCGATATCTTTCTCGGCACGACTGACCTTTTCTTCGAACTCTTTTACAATTTTCTTAAAGTCGCTTGATTTGAGCTCTTTATAAAAAAGGGCAGAGAGAAAGGGATCTTCAAGGCCGAGGATGGGGTAAAGTTTGTTGAAAGCCACTCTTAAAGTCTCCAAGTCTTTCTTTTCCTTCTTTCTCATTTCAGCCTTGTAAATCTTGTTCAGGACAGGATGTTTTCGAAAAAAATTGAGCACAAACTCAGAAGGCTTCACCTCGATGCGCTCAGGGTCAAGATAAACCTGCCAGGAGAGAATCTCCTTTTTCCACTCCGTGGCTCTTCTAATTCCCCAGAATACAGCCGCACTGAGAAGAGGAAAATGAAGATAGGATTTAAGAGGAAAAATTTTAGATAGGAAACTGATTCCTTTCTCGACTATTTTTTCAAGAGTCGTCTCTTTCATGAATTAAATATAAGCTATAAAACGACAAGAGTAAATATTATATAAAACGAGCCTTGCTATTTAGACCATCTAGACCAGCTAAACCAACTTAGGTTATTACTTATACAAACACAGTTATCATTGTTATGTTGTCACGGCGAGCGGCCGAAGGCAGCGCGGCCATCTCATCAAATCTTGAAAAGATGGAAGTCTATTTCCGCACCGGGGTGCTCTCTTGAATCCATTTCTCTAATTTAGCTTTCTCTTCTGGCGAAAGAAGTTGATAGGAGGGGCTTGCTTTGAACATATTGAAATATTTAAGGGCATTGACTTTATCTCCCTTTCTCAAGTAGGCAATGCCTAAATAATACACGGCCTGCTCGTTGTCCGGATCCAATTCTAATACTTTTTTAAAAGAGTTAATCGAACTTTCAAAATTATCCACCTGCAAATAGGCAACTCCTAATCCGTGATAAGCTGTGTGATAAAAAGGATCGAGTTCTATGGCCTTTTTGTATTTCTCAAGAGCTTTTTCGTAAACTTTTATATCTTTTGTTTCTTTGAATATGGAAAAGAAAAGTGAGCCAAGATTATTGTAAGGAATAGGGAATTTTTTATCCAATGAGATAGATTTCTCAAAAGCTTTTTGTGCATCTTCCAGATTTCCAATGTTCAAATAGGCAAGACCTAAAAAATTCCATATCTCAGGATCGATCTCTATCTGAAGCAGGTTTCGGGTGTTAACAACAGCAATGACTTCATCAAACTGCCCTGCTTCTAGAAGGTAAGTTACGTATGTGTATAAAATTTCGTAGTAGGAAGGAGCAGCATCAAGCCCCAGCTTTAAAACCTCAATAGCATCCCTCAGCCTCCCTTGTTCTTCATATATCTTTGCCAGATTTTCATAAGCGATGCCTACATCATCCCGTTCTGTGATGACTTCTTTGAGCAGCTTGATTCCTTCAAGAACTTTGCCCTCCCTGTAAAGATTCATGGCCTTGGTAGACTTGTTGTGATAAGGGATAAGAACTTTCACATCATGGTCAGGGCCAAAGCTCTCTTTAGCGGGGGCACTGCTCCCTGATACATAGCCAAGGCTTCTTAGCCTTTCCAGGGATTCTCTATCCAACTTCTGTCTTGCTTGAGAACTTTCATCCACAAACAAACTATTAATGACTGTATCAAGTTTTTTTCTATATCCATTTAAGTTTTTTTTGCTGGCAAGATTTTCAAGTTCGTTAAAATCCTTTTCAATATTGTAAAGCTCTGGTAGGGGTGAATCTATAAATTTTTCATTGTCATAAATATACCCTCTAAGTGGCGCCCATCCTCGACTGTAATACGGTAAGAGCGATTCAAAATAAATGGCTCTTCCCTGAAGCTTCTTCCCTTCTAAAGCGGGCAAGAGTGAAATGCCGTGGAGAAAAGCCGGCTTTTCTATGTCAAGCACTTCACAGATAGTCGGAAAAATATCAGTGTGCGAAACATGCTGCTCAACTTTTCTGGATTTTAAATCAGGAACGGAAATAATAAGAGGAATCCATGTTGTCGAATTATAAGCGAAAAATCCATGAGTTTCCTCATTATGCTCCCACAGCGATTCTCCATGATCTCCCGTAAATATGACCAATGAATTATCAAATAAATTTTTTTCTTCCATGTAGCTAAAAAGTCTTCTCAAAACATGATCGACATAAGCCACTTCTCCATCGTAAGGGTTCTTAGAAAATCGACCTTTAAACGGCTCGGGCGGCTCATAGGGAGCATGAGGATCCCAACAATGTATCCAGAGGAACCACAAAGAATTCTGCTCTTTCAGCCAGTTAATAGCTCTGTCCACTACTACTTCCGCCTTTCGTTCTCCGCCCACATCCGTCTTAGAATTCCGGATGTCATAATCATCATCATAAAGGTCGAAACCCTGAGAAATCCCGAACCTTGAATCAAGAGGAAAGGCCCCGATGAAAGCAGCGGTGGCGTAATCATATAGCTTTAAATGCTCTGCTAAGGATAAGAATTTTTCTCTGATTATAAAATTAGAATTATCGTGTACTCCATGATACAACGGCGTTGTGCCGAAAAGAATATTTACATGGGAAGGCAAGGTCGTGCTGGTATGGGCAAAAGCTCTTGTAAACAAAACTCCTCTCTCTGCCAGGCTATCAATATTTGGCGTCTTCAAATGTTCACTGCTGTAACAACTCAACCTATCTGGTCTGAGCGTATCTATAGTAATAAGGAGCACATTTAATCTGTTTTCCTTCTTTATTTTTGAATTTGCCAGATTGGTAGATAAAAATAAACTGAGAAAAACACAGGCAAAAAGAAGGAAACGTGTAGGATGAACGTTTTTCAACTCAAATTCCTTTCATTTACTACAAGTAAAAAGTTTACTATCGAATTTAACCTCTGTATTCTCGTAAAATCTTAGGCTGCTTTCAGGAGAATGTCTTAATAATATCTACTGCATCTATTATAAAAACTTTTCTAATAAATTTCTAGGTTAGGTCAAATTTAGTGAGTCTGCTGAGCCTGGTGATTATAGTTTTTTATTTTATCTCAAGGAGGGCGAGGAAGGCTTCCTGAGGGATTTCTACTCGCCCTATTTTTTTCATTCTTTTTTTGCCTGTTTTCTGCTTTTCCAGAAGTTTCATCTTTCTTGTGTAGTCTCCTCCATAGAGCTTGGCCAGAACATCTTTCCGGTAGGGCTTTATGGTTTCCCGGGCAATCACTCTTTTCCCTATGGCAGCCTGGAGAGAAACCTCCCATTGCTGACGGGGGATGAGCTTTCTCATCTTTGCCACAAGCATTTTTCCCCGAGAATAGGCTTTATCTTTATGGACGATCAAAGAAAAGGCATCCACAGACTCTCTGTTGATCAGGATGTCCAGCTTGACCAGAGGAGCTTCTCTAAATCCCGAAAACTCGTAATCCATGGAAGCATAACCCTGCGAAACAGATTTCAGTTGATTGTAGAAATCCATGACGACTTCATTCAGAGGAAGAAGATAGGTTAAAAAGATACGCTGGGTACTGATGTACTCCAGCTTCTTCTGTTCTCCTCGCCGACTTTCCGCAAGCTTGAGGACGACTCCCAAATACTTATCGGGCGTTATGATCAGAGCTTCGAGAAACGGCTCCTCAATTTTTTTTATTTGATGAGGAAGAGGGAGTTGTGATGGATTGTGGATTTCTCTAACCCGGTCGTCCTTACCAGTGACTCTAAAGCTTACACTTGGAGCAGTGGTGATAAGGTTTAAATCAAATTCTCTTTCCAACCTCTCCTGGACTATCTCCCTGTGAAGGAGGCCTAAAAAACCACCCCTGAATCCCATACCCAGCGCTGGAGAATTTTCAGGCTCATACTGAAAGGAAGAATCATTGAGCCTCAACTTTTGGAGAGCCTTCCTTAAATCTTCCACACTGCTCTCTCCGGCTGGAAACATCCCGCAAAAAACCATGGGCTTTGCCTCTTTAAAGCCCGGCAAGGCCTGGACGGCGCGTCTTTTCTTTTCGGTGATCGTATCCCCGATTTTGGCATGACTCAATTCTTTGATACCTGCTATCACGTATCCCACTTCTCCAGCACTCAAGCTCTCTACATTTTGGGGCTTGGGAGTTAAGAAACCCACTTCCTCCACTTCGTATGAAGCACCGCAAGCCATAAACTCAATCTGGGTTCCAGTCCGAAGTATCCCGTCAAAAACTCTCACCAGGATGATAACACCACGGTAGGAGTCAAACCAGGAATCGAAGAGTAGAGCCTTGAGAGGAGAGTCTGGATTGCCCTGAGGAGGCGGGATGCGATTGACGATGCTCTCCAGGACTTGGTCGATGGCTGTCCCCTTTTTGGCGCTCACCAGGATGGCCTCTTTGCGCTTTATGCCGATAATATTTTCCAGCTGCTCAAGCGTCAGCTCTGGGTTGGCCACAGATAGGTCAATCTTGTTTATGACAGGAATAAGGACAAGGTCATTCTGGAGAGCAAGATAGGTGTTGGCTAAAGTCTGAGCCTCAACGCCCTGGGAAGCATCGATGACGAGGAGCGCTCCTTCGCAGGCAGCCAGACTCCGGGACACTTCATAAGAAAAATCAACATGCCCGGGAGTATCAATCAGGTTGAGGATGTATTCTTCGCCGGATGAGCTTTTATAGCGAAGGCGGGCTGTCTGAGCTTTTATGGTGATTCCCCTTTCCCGCTCAAGATCCATCGTATCCAGCACCTGTTCTCTAAATTCTCGAGGAGAGAGGGCCCCTGTTTTCTCTAAGAGCCGGTC